>DATAAL010000743.1:0-1547 GCA_036260145.1 Longimicrobiaceae bacterium
GGGCAAGCTCTTCGAGCAGATGGGCCTGCCTCGGCTGGCGCCGCACTGACCTCAACTTTCCGAACCGCCGGATGCGGACCCGCATGTCCGGTGGTGTGGGAGGGGTGCAGCCGGGATCTCCGGCTGCCCCCTATCCCGATCGCGGAGCACCGGGGCTACTACCTGCTGGTGTCGTCGGCGGCGGCGCTGGCGCCGCTCCCCGGGATCTCCACCTACGCGGCCTCCAAGATCGGGGTGGAGCACTTCGGCAACGTGCTGCGCCTGGAGGTGGCGCACCGGGGGGTGGAGGTGGGGGTGGCCCACCCGAGCTGGATCGACACCGACCTGGTGCGCGACCAGCAGCGCGACCTGGAGAGCTTCAACCGGGCGCTCCGCCGGCTCCCCGGGCCCTTCGGCACCGTCACCCCGCTGCGCGAGTGCGCCACGGCGTTCGTGGAGGGGATCGAGCGGCGCAGGCGCAAGGTGTTCGTGCCGCGGACGCTGGCGCCGCTGGCTGCCGTGCGCCAGCTCTTCACCAGCCCGCTCTCGGAGTTCTTCCTGCGGCGGCAGGCGCGGCGCCTGGTCCCGGAGCTGGAGCGCGAGGTGCGGGCGCTGGGCCGCTCCTTCGGGGAGCACAGCGTGGGGGCGGCGGACGAGCGGGGTGGACGGGACGGGGAGCGGCCGTAGGAGGGACGATCGTGGATCCCCGCCTTTACGTCCCCGGGGCGACGGCGGGCGCAGGGCGGCGCTACCCTCCGTCGGCGTATTCCAGGCGCCGGATCATGCGGACGAAGTCCACGACCACCCCATCCGGCAGGGTGGACTCCACCCGCTCCACGGCCTCGAACCCGAAGGCCCGGTACAGGGGCTCGCTTGGGAGCGTCGCCATCAGCTCCAGGCTCCGGAAGCCGGCCTCCCGGGCGGCGCGGGTGCACGCCCGCAGGATCGCTGAGCCGACGCCGCGGCGGGCCCACTCCGGGTGGACGAAGAAGGCCCGGATGCGAGCCGCCTCCGTGGCGGGATCCAGCAGCGGGTCCTCCGTCTCCTTCATCTGGTCCCCCCCGTACAGGGTGCGCCGCCGGCTCCAGCCGCCGCACCCGGCCAAGCAGCCGCCGGCCTCGGCCACGAAGTAGGTCCCATCCGCGACGAGCTGCGTGTCGGGGCCGAAGACGTGCCGGATCGCGCTCTCGATCTGCGCGGGGGTGTAGTAGCCCCGGCTGAGGGCCCGTACGGAGAGGGGGATCAGCTCCCGGAGCGCGGGGAGGTCCCCGGGAGTGGCCAGGCGGAGGGTCACCATGCTCGGTTCCCGGGTGGAAAGACAAAGGCCCCCCACCCGCGGGGCCTTTCTGCGGACTGCACCGGTGCCGTGGTCGGAGGAGGGGGAGAGCCGCGGTCCAGGGGCGAGACCGGCAGGCAACCTACGCGCTCCGTAGCTGGCCCGCAACGATTCCGGCCGGGCGGTACACGGGTTGCGCAGCGGTCCGGGTCCCGCGGGGAAACACACGTCCCCGCCGGCGGATCCCCGAACCCGGACGGCGCGAGATGAAGCGATTGACGACGCGGCAGGA
>DATAAL010000744.1:0-3078 GCA_036260145.1 Longimicrobiaceae bacterium
GCCGCACCTCCGGGGTGCGGCCTCGATCCGCAAGCGCTGTTCCGCGTCGGGGCTACTTCTTCCCGCCCCCACCCTTGGAGCCGCCCGTCGACTTGCTGGCGCTCTTCGTCGCGCCACCGGAGCTCTTGGCCGTGGACTTCCTAGCCGTGCTGCCGCCGCCACCGCCACCGTTGCCGCCGCCGCTCTTCTTCGCGGTGGACTTGGCGGCAGTGGACTTCTTCGCGGTCGACTTCTTCGCGGTGGAGCGCTCCGCGGTGGTGCCGGTGCCGCCGGAGGACCGGCCTTTGGTGGCTCCGCCCGACGACTTGCGCGCCGAGCCCGCCGTCTTGCTCTTGGAAGCGCTCTTCTTGCGGGTCCCGCCACCCGTCCCGCCGGCGGCGCGGTCCTTGAGGCCCTTCCCGGGGCTGAAGGAGATGGTCTGCCGCGCGGGAATCTGGATCACCACGCCCGTCCGGGGATTCCGGCCGGAGCGAGCCGCGCGCTTCTTGGTGGTGAACTTGCCGAATCCCGGGATGGAGAGATGGCCGGCCCTTTCGATGGCCTCCGAGATCGCTCCGCTCGCCGAGTCGAAGATCACATCCACCAGACGCGCTGCCGCCGACTTGCTCAGCTCGGCCTTCTCGGCCACTAGGTCGATAAACTCCGACTTCTTCATGTGTGCCTCCACAGGGCGGAAGGTGATGCGGAAACCCCGCTATCGCCGGAGAGCATATGCAAACTCGGTTCCACTTTTTCGCGCCACCACAGGGATCGCGGCGGATCGAGCCCCCTCTCGGAGCCCGAAAATCCAGCAACGGCGCCAAAAAAGCACGTCAGGCACATTTTTTCTGGATGTGCCGGACCGGTGGTTTTTCGGCGTGGCTGCAGGCCCGCGCGGCCCTACTCGCCTCATTCGGAGTGCACGCTCCGCGGAGTGCTATCGACGCTTGAAGCCCGTCCGGAACGAATCCACGACCCGGCGCGCGCTCTCCGCCGCCTGTCCGAAGGTCTCCCTGGCGCTCTCCCGGTACGATTGGGCCGCTGCGGCGAGGTCGTCCCGGTACGACGACGACGACTCCGGGTCGCCGCGACGCCGGTACTCGCCGCGGAGGATGCGGTCGTAGTCGCCACTCTCGAACCAGCTCCGCATCTCGGCCACCCGGATCACCGGGAAGGGGTGTGTAAGGTCGAGGGTGTTGAGCACCTTGAAGACCTGGTCCGCCAGGTCGCCCGACTGGCGGTACTCGTCGGCCTGCTGGATGAACTCGGCCAGGTTGGTCTGGGCGTTCGTGCCGCCGCCTGCGAACTTGAGCATCGTGGTCATGGCCGCCTCGGGGTCCTGCACCGCCAGGAGCCCGGCACGGTCGCACGACAGCTCCGCCTTGCGGTACCACTCCATCAGCGCGGTGAGGACGGCGCGCGCCGCCAGCCCCACGATGGGGAAGCCCAGGTTGGCGAGTTGGAGCAGGATGTACATCATGGTGCGGTACAGGGCGTGGCCGCTCATGATGTGCCCCAGCTCGTGCCCCAGGATGAACTTCAGCTCCGTGTCGGTCAGGAGGCCGAGCGTTCCCGAGTTGACGGTGATGAACGGCTTCTCCATCCCCCAGGCGCCCGCGTTCACCAGCGGGGTCTGGGTCACGTACAGCGGGTACTCCCCCGGAGGGTCGAGGACGCGGGCCGCCTCGCGATAGAGCTCGTGGACGCGGGGGAACTGCGTGGCCGAGACACGCACGGCGTTGGCCTGGAACGCCAGGCGGATGGGGCGCTCGCCGAAGAAGCCGAAGACCTTCCTCAGCACCTCGTCGAAGCCGGGGACCCGGCGCAGGGCGTTGAGCGCGGCCCGGTCGGCCGGATGCTCCCAGCTGCGCGAGTCGATCCCCGTGAGGATGCGGGGGGTGCGGATCACGTCTGCCATGGGGACTCCTCGTGGGGGAAAGGGGCGCCCTCCGCTCCCGAGGAGGCCGCGCAGCGGGCACTACGCGGGGGGGAGGACCGCGGTTTCAGCACCGACCGCGTCTCCCGCATTGTGCGTCGCCGGGCCGCGGCGGGCAAGCGTCGGGCCGGCGGCGGCCCTGTCGCCACGGGAACTTTTGGTTAGATTGCCCGGTATCGTCGGGCATTCCGACCGGCTCCGCGGCGCGGACGGCGGTCCACGCCCGGCCCACACGGCGGCACGCTTCCTTTCTACCCGGAGACTCCCATGCGCCACCGGATTCCGTCTCTGTTCCTCGCCCTCCTGTCTCTCTCGCTGGCGCTCCCGTCCACGGGAAGGGCGCAGGTCGCGTCGATTCAGGGAAGCTTCGTCTACGACCCTGCCGCCAGCGACAACGTCAACACCGCGATCAACAACGCCGTCTCCCGGATGAACTTCGCCCTGCGCCCGATCGCGCGGGGGCGCCTCCGGAAGACCAACCAGCAGTACCAGCGGATCACCATCTCCTACACCACCTCGCAGGTGTCGGTGGCGATGGACGGCCGGGAGCCGATCGTCACCCCGGCAAACGGGACCCCGATCGACTGGACCCGGGAGGACGGGGAGAAGCTCAAGGTGAGCACCGAGTGGGACAACGGGACGCTGGAGCAGACCTTCAAGGCGGACGACGGGCAGCGGGTCAACGGGTACTCCGTGAGTCCGGACGGGCGGACGCTCACCATGCAGGTGACGGTCACGAGTCCCCGGCTCCCGAGCCCGCTCTCCTACAAGCTGGTCTACCGCAAGAGGTAACCACCCCCGTCCGACGATGTGAAAGGCCCCTCCGCTCGGAGGGGCCTTTCTGTAGCTCCCCACCCCCCAGCGCCGGCGGAGAATCTCTCCCCGGCGCTTTCTGCGCGGGTAGCACTCCCCTCCCTCGTACTCCACCGCGCCCCGCTCCCGGGCAATCCCGGCAGCGCGTGCCGGTCCGGCCCCTCTCGATACCCGCGAGCGTCGTTATCGCTGGCTAGGACTGGCGCGCTCTCGGACACGAGGAAGTTCATGGTCGCGAGAGGGGCACCGCAACAAATGGGCATGTATCAACCATATAGAAAATGGACACAACTAGTTAAACATATTGCAGGGGCGTACTTTGGGACGGCCGAAGCACACCTTCCCATCCC
>DATAAL010000745.1:0-1772 GCA_036260145.1 Longimicrobiaceae bacterium
TCCCGGAAGCACCAGGATCCGGCCGCCCCGGCGGACCCACCGCCCGGATCCGGGCCGTTCCCCGATCTTCGTTCTCATCGCGCACCTCCGATGCGGGTGGGGGGTCTGCCGCAGGGCCGCGCCCTTCGCTAGAGCCTGCACGCCAGCAGCTTGGCGATGAACAGGTCGGCCACGTCCTCGGCGGCTTTCTTCAGGAGGGGCTGCGCACTGAGGACGGCGGAGAGATCCCGCCCGCGCTGGCGCTGGAAGTTGGTCAGATAACTCACTCCGAAGGTGGACAGCTTGCCGGCCATCCTGTCCCGGACTTCGGCGTGGTTGGCGAGCCTCCCCCCGGCCACGGTGCCCCCCAGCATGGCCAGGAAGTTCCGGCACCGGGCCGCGCGCCCCGTCCCCTTCACGAAGAAGCTCTCCAGCGCGTCGGCGATCAGACCGCCGGGGGGGATGGCGGGCGCGTCGACGCGGGTGGGCGACTTCGCGGCCACCAGGTACGCGGCGACGTCTCCCTCCAGGTTGGATGTCGCCCCGTAGTCCTTCCCCCGGAAGTACTTGCTCGCCGCGGCGCTCGGGTCCTTGACGCGGTCCAGGGCCAGCCGGGCGGCCGCGCCGCCCAGGTCCCCCACCCAGGTGGTCAGCTCCAGCCCCGTGGCGCCCATCCCCGGCATGGGGGGGACGCGGGAGAGGAACCGCATCCGCGCGCTCATCCCGATCAGCACGTGCCCCATGTCCACCCCGCCCGCGTCCCCGCTGCGCTTGAGCGACTCGAAGAGCCCGCACCTCAGGCAGGGACGGGGGTCGTCGCCGGAGCCGTACCGCCGGGCGACGAAGGTCTGGAACCCGAGGTTCCGCACGGGGCTCTTCTCCACGTCGTAGTCGCGGCTCCACTCGGTGCCGTAGTAGATCCCGGTGAGGACGTGCAGCCGCTGCTCCGCGTCCCTGTGACCGCACCCGATGAGCGCCGTCTCGGCCTGGCGGACCAGGGCCACGTAGTCCTTGAAGCTCCGGGCGGTCTGGACCGGCTGGTTGCACGCCGGGGTCGCGCCGCCCTTCCCCGGCCGGGGGGTGGGGGTCGGGGTCGGGGCCGGCCTCCCCCGGCGCGGGGTGCGGGTGGGCTTCACCTCCCCCTCCCAGGCCATCTCCCGGGAGAGGGACGCGCACCCGCACGCGGGGAGCACGATGATCCGGCCGCCCTGGCGGACCCAGCGTCCGGATTCGGTCTGCCCTCCAGTGTTTTCGCTCATTGCTCACCTCGGACGCAGGGTTTCGCGACCGGGGGGTGCTGCCTCGGCACCGCCATGCGGCCCACCCGCTCCAGGAAGCGGATGGAGGCCTCGATCCCCCGGTACAGGTTGGGGAGGTGGAACTTCTCGTCGGGGGCGTGCATCCGGTCGTCGGGGAGGGCCAGCCCCATGAGGACCACCGGGATCCCCAGCGTCTCCCCCAGCGCGCTCACCACCGGGATGGTCCCTCCGGAGCGGAGGAAGACCGGCTCGCGCCCGAACGACTCGCGGAAGGCCGCCGCGGCGGCGCGCATCAGCGGGTGGCGGCGGTCCACCAGCGCGGGGCGGGCGCCGAACAGGGTGCGGACCTCCACCCGCACGGAGGGCGGCGCCAGGCAGGCCACATGCGCGCGGAAGTGCCGGGCGACCTCCGCGGGGTCCTGGTCGGGGACCAGGCGGAAGCTGAGCTTGGCCAGGGCGCGGGCGGGGATCACCGCCTTCCCCCCCTCCCCCGCGTACCCGCCCGTGATCCCGTTCACCGACAGCGAGGGGCGG
>DATAAL010000746.1:0-21361 GCA_036260145.1 Longimicrobiaceae bacterium
GGCCGAGCGAGAGCAGCTCCCCGACGCACGCCAGGCCGGAGCCGCCGAGCCCCACCACGCACACGTCGGCTTCCACTTCGGTCTCCAGGCGGGGGAGGGCAGGCCAGGGCTCACAGTTCCAGACGGGGGTGTTCTCGGTCATGTTCCGGGGTCTGGCTGGTGTTGGCGTGGGGGCGCCGCCCTCCAGACCGGCGGATTCCAGGTAGAGGCATAGCGGTGGCCGAGCTGGGAGGCGCCCAAGAGGCTGCGACTTACCACTCCCAACGACATGGGCTCATATCGCGTCCAGATCCCGCTCGATCTCAGATCTGGGAGTGCCGGAGTGTCGCGACGAAGATGGGCTTGGCCCATCCGGGTACCTCAGTGACTTCGCAAGTCTCCCGGATCTTCCGGTCGAGCATGTGCAGGATCAGCCGAGGCCTCGGTATTCCCCCGAGCCTGGGATCCCCCTCTGCGCTGTTGTCGAACAGTCGGAGCTCGGTCAGCTTCGGGAGGAGACGGATCAGGTTCTCCCGGCTCCGCCGGTATCTCTCGCGGATCTTGGCCTCGGGGATGTCGTGCCCTCCGGCGGCCACCCGCGCCCGGACCCGAGCAATATGGAGACCCGCACCCTCCAGTCCGACATACCAGACTCGAACCGCGAGTCCGGCATCGTGTGCCCTCCCGAGCAGGGCCGGAACAGTGTTGCCTCCCAGCGTCGTCTCGAATGCGAACTCCATGCGCGAGGCGATGGCCTTCTCCAGCAACCGCTTCCCCTGGAGCCATGCGTGGCTGTTCGCCTCCCGGAGCTCGATCCCCGGATTCGCCTCGAGGATCCGGCAGGTCGCCTCGTCCGGGTTGAAGTAATCCGCGCCGCGTGCACGGATCACTGCACCGGCGACGCTGCTCTTCCCGGCTCCGTTGGTGCCCGCGAGAACGTAGATGGAGGGATGCGCTCTCGTTCGGGTGCTCACGCCTGCCGGGTGGCTGCGACCGCTGCCTGCGAAAGCTCATCGGGCGACGCCCGGAAGGCATCCCGCAGTCTGGCTCGCGCCGTGGGAGACTGGAGGCGACGCAGCAGGTCGTCGAACTCTGCCGTGAGTGTATCCAGATCGGACGCCGGCCCCCGGGTGAGGGCCTCGTACCGCTCCACCGACATCACCACCGCCTGCGTCGTGTTCTGTCGCGTGATCAGAACGGTGCCACCGTGCGCGACCGTGTCGAGCATGCGGCCGAAACCGTTCTGCGCCCGGGTCGAGGTCATGTAGACGATCGAGTCACGGGGCGTGGCGTCCCGGCCCGGCTTGCTGACCCCACGCTTCGCTGCACGGTCCGGAGGAGTGTCCCGTCCCTGCTTCTCCACGGTATTCGGTTTCTTGAGGACGGAGGGCGTCTTGTTGCCCTTTCCTCGGCCCTTCGCGGCCGTGCTCTTGGCCACGGCGTCCTTCCTGGAAGTCTTCCTTACGGCTCCCATCGCATCCTCGCCGGTGGTCTGGTGGAGTATTTAGCTATTTTAGCTAATACATTGATGCCCGTCAACCGGACCCGCAGCACGCACGCCTCAGGGTTTGGAGCAGCCACGTTGGCACTGCAGTCCCCGTAGACGACCAGCTTGAAGTCGGGCCGGGTGAACGCCCTCATTCTCCGGTACAGAGTCCGGCGAACTGCGGAACGGCGTACCTCAGTCTCGCGGCGCGTACCCCGCGCGTACCGAGAGCGGCCAGCGCACCCTGCGCGGCCGGTCAGGATCGCCCCAGGGGCCGCGCAGCTCTTCCACAACCCCTTCCACCGGGTCGCGCCCGTGGGCTTCCACGTAGCCCCGGGTGGCCGACCAGGTGCGGAAGTACCCCGCGAGGGCGTCCAGGGTGAGGTCGGCCTCCATGGCGAACGGGGGCGTCGGGACCTCCGCGAAGGGGAGCCGGACGGAGGCGTACCCCTCCTCGATCAGCCGGCGCTGGGGGGGCCAGAAGGGGCCGACCGTCTCCCGGTAGAAGGTGTCGACGATCCCGTCCAGCGTCGGGTCCGCCAGGGTGAGCGTCTCGTAGCACCAGGCGGCGAGCAGGCCACCCGGCCGCAGCACCCGGCCCGCCTCCCGGAAGAAGGCGGGGACGTCGAACCAGTGCAGCGCCTGCGCCACCGTCACCAGGTCCACGGAGCGCGGTTCCAGGCCGCTCCGCTCGGCGGGCGCCACGCGGTACTCCACCCGCGGGTGCGGGCGCGCGTGGGCCACCTGCTCCGCGCTGGCGTCGGTGGCCACCACGCGCGCGAAGTGCTCCGCCAGCGCCAGCGCCGCCTGTCCGCTCCCCGTGGCGCAGTCCCACGCCGCGTTCCGGGCGGGCGCGTGCTCCGCCAGCCAGGCGAAGAGGGCGGGCGGGTACGTCGGGCGGAAGCGGGAGTACGCCTCCGCCAGCGGCGAGAAGTGGTCGTGGAATCCGGTGCTCAAGAGAGTGCCGCCATGTGGAGTGCGACGCCGGCTTCCGGCGCCGTCTCCAAAGTAAACGGCCGGCCGCGAAGCGGCGAGCTACGGAAAGAGAAGCTCAGGCGATGCGCTTGGAGATCGTGGTCCGGACCACGGGCGGGTGCGCTGCGTTGTATCGATCCGGTCTTCCGGCTAGATTCAGCCGAGGGTAGCCTACAGGGAGTCGTAGCGGCTGACCGGAGGAGCGCGTGACGGATCGCGTGGCGATGATCGTGGCCGAGCTTAGGAAGCGCCTGGCGGACATCTACGGCGACCGGCTGGAGCGCGTGATCCTCTTCGGCTCGCAGGCGCGCGGCGACGCCACATCGGAGTCGGACTTCGACGTGCTGGTGGTACTGTGGGGGGAGGTAAGTCCCGGCAAGGAAATCCTGCGGACGGGAGAAGTGGCTTCCGAGCTGTCGCTCCAGTACGATGTGACCATCAGCCGCGTGTTCGTTTCCGCGGAGTGCTTTCATGAGGAGCCGACGCCGTTTCTGTCCAATGTCCGGCGCGAAGGGATCGCCGTATGATTCCCCAGCAGGAGGCGTTTCTTCGCAAGGCGAGCGAAAGCGTACGTGCGGCGAGGCTCCTGGCGGACGGACGACGCCAAGCGGCACATTGCCCGGGCCGAGAGCTTCATCCACGTAGCTGAAGAGCGCATCGACGCCCTTCCATCCGGCGCGGGCTGAGTCCGCGTCACTCGAGAGGTTCCCGATATGAGCACGATCGCCGAGATCTTCGAGACCATGGAATACGGCCCCGCGCCCGAGAGCGCCTCCCCCGCGCTGCGCTGGCTGGACGAGCGGGATCGCACGATGAAGCTGTTCATCGCCGGGGAGTGGCGGGAGCCGCGCTCCAGCGAGTACTTCGACACCGTGAACCCGGCCAACAACAAGCCCCTCGCGCGGGTAGCGCAGGCCGGGGTGGAGGACGTGGAGGCCGCGGTCCGGGCGGCGCGGAAGGCGCTGGCGGGGTGGCAGGCGCTCGGCGGGCACGGGCGCGCGCGCTACCTGTACGCCCTGGCGCGGCAGGTCCAGAAGCACTCCCGGCTCTTCGCCGTGCTGGAGTCGCTGGACAACGGCAAGCCGATCCGCGAGTCGCGCGACATCGACATCCCCCTGGTCGCCCGGCACTTCTACCACCACGCCGGGTGGGCGCAGCTCATGGAGACCGAGCTCCCCGACTCCGTGCCGGTGGGGGTGGTGGGGCAGATCATCCCCTGGAACTTCCCCCTCCAGATGCTGGCGTGGAAGATCGCCCCCGCGCTGGCCATGGGGAACACGGTGGTGCTCAAGCCCGCGGAGTTCACCTCGCTCACGGCGCTCCTCTTCGCCGACGTGTGCCGCGAGGTGGGGCTCCCCCCCGGGGTGGTGAACATCATCACCGGCGACGGGCGCACCGGCGAGGCCCTCGTCAAGCACCCCGACGTGGACAAGATCGCCTTCACCGGCTCCACCGAGGTGGGGCGCATCATCCGCGTCGCCACGGCGGGGAGCGGGAAGAAGCTGTCGCTGGAGCTGGGCGGGAAGTCACCCTTCATCGTGTTCGAGGACGCCGACCTGGACTCGGTGGTGGAGGGGGTGGTGGACGCCATCTGGTTCAACCAGGGGCAGGTGTGCTGCGCCGGGTCACGGATCCTGGTGCAGGAGGGAGTCGCGGACCGCCTGGTGGCGCGGCTCCGGGCGCGGATGGAGACGCTGCGCGTGGGGGAGCCGCTGGACAAGGCGGTCGACATCGGCGCCATCATCGCCCCGGTGCAGCTGGAGAAGATCCGGGGGCTGGTGCAGCAGGGCGAGGTGGAGGGGGCTACGATGTGGCAGCCGTCCTGGAGCTGCCCGCAGGAGGGGTGCTTCTTCCCGCCCACGCTCTTCACCGACGTGTCACCCTCGTCCACCATCGCGCAGGTGGAGATCTTCGGCCCGGTGGTGGTGCAGATGACCTTCCGCACCCCGGCCGAGGCGGTGGAGCTGGCCAACAACACCCGCTACGGGCTGGCCGCCAGCGTGTGGACGGAGAGCATCAACCTGGCGCTGGACGTGGCTCCCAGGCTCAAGGCTGGGACGGTGTGGATCAACTCCACCAACCTGTTCGACGCGGCATCCGGCTTCGGCGGGTACCGGGAGAGCGGCTTCGGGCGCGAAGGGGGGAAGGAGGGGCTCTGGGAGTACGTGAAGCCCCGCTGGGAGGCGGAGAAGAAGGGCGGCGACGGGAAGAAGCCGGCCGCACGGAGGGCGGTGGCGGAGGAGCCGTTCCCCAACGGCGACGAGGCGCCCCGGCGCGACGGGCCGCAGCTCCCCCCCATCGACCGCACCGCCAAGATGTACATCGGCGGAAAGCAGGCGCGCCCGGACTCCGGCTACTCCCTCCCGGTGCACGACGCCCGGGGGCGGCACGTGGGCGAGGTGGGGCGCGGCAACCGCAAGGACGTCCGCAACGCGGTGGAGGCGGCGCACAAGGCGTCCGGGTGGGCGAAGGGGACGGCGCACAACCGGGCGCAGGTGCTCTTCTACGTGGCCGAGAACCTGGCGGCGCGGGCGGAGGAGTTCGCCCGGCGGCTGGCGCAGGGGAGCGGGGACGAGGCCGCGGCGGCGCGCGAGGTGGACCTCACCATCCGGCGGCTGTACACCTGGGCGGCGTGGGCCGACAAGTACGACGGGCTGGTGCACCACACTCCCTTCCGCAACGTGACGCTGGCGATGAACGAGCCTATCGGGGTGCTGGGGATCGCCTGCCCGGACGAGGCGCCGCTCCTGGGCTTCGTGTCGCTGGTGGCCCCGGCCGTCGCGGTGGGGAACTCGGTGGTGGTGGTCCCCTCGCCGGTCTTCCCGCTGGCGGCCACGGATTTCTACCAGGTGCTCGACACCTCGGACGTGCCGGGCGGGGTGGTCAACATCGTCACCGGCGCGCGCGAGGAGCTGTCGGAGGTGCTGGCCGCGCACGACGACGTGGACGCCATCTGGTACTTCGGCACGGCGGAGGGGAGCGGGCTGGTGGAGCGCCTCTCCGCCGGGAACATGAAGCGCACCTGGGTCAGCTACGGCCGTGCGCGCGACTGGGCCGACCCGAAGCAGGGCGGGGGGCAGGAGTTCCTCCGCCAGGCCACGCACGTCAAGAACATCTGGACGCCGTACGGGGAGTGATCGGTGCTCGCTCGCGAAGAGCTCACAGGGGCCGCCCGCTCGGGCGGCCCCTCGTGTTTGTGAGCCCGCTGGTGCACCTGTAGTTATTTTGGCCCGATTTATGCGATCATCGTAGGGCACATAAGAACGGGCAGTGCCGCGCCGGCAGGCTTTCCATGCCGAGCCGGTACTGCCCTTCTGTGATCTACACCAGGAGGAGCAAATGCCTATTGCTGCAATCTCTCACCGACGTAGGCTCATGTACGGGGGAGCGGTGGTCCTGGCTCTCGGCATCACCTCCGCCGTCTGGGCGGCGGGTGGCGTGGAGCGCGGCGCGCGGCAGGAGTCCCTGCCGGGTGCATGGGTCGTGGAGAGCCGCTCCGGCGGAGAAGTGCTCCTGGTCCGCAAGCCGGTCGCGGAACGCGGACCGCGCGAGGAGTCGCCCCGTGCCGGCGGCACGGAACGGGCCCTTCCGCCGGAGCCCGCGATCGAGACCGCCATATGGGCACGTGGAGCGATCTCCCGTCGCCAGACGGCGAGTCCGGTCCCGGTGAGCCTGCCGGGGCAGGACCGCCCGGTGAGCGCCCGCTCCGTCGCCTTCGGCGGACGGCAGGTGCTCTTCGCGCCGGTCGGAGCAGGGCGTATCCACCCCGCCCCCGGCGGGCAGGACAGGTACGTGATCGTGCGAGGGGACGAGCTGTGGCTGACATCGGCAGGCGGGTCGCCGCGTCGCCTGACCAAGGACAACGTCGGCGGCTTCGACCGCGCCGCGCTCCGCGCCCGCGCGTCGCAGGCCCCCGACTCGTACCTCCTCTGGGCGGAGTCCCCGATGTGGAGCCCGGAGGGGAACCTGGTCGCGTTCGTGACCAACCGCGAGGCGATCGCCGCCGGTAACGGCTCCGGGCAGTCGGTCTGGGTGGTCGACCCCGCGACGGGCGCCGAGCGCCCCCTGCTGGCGGGAACCCGGGAGGCGTTCATCCCGGTGGGCTGGCTCGGCGAGGAGCTCCTGGTGGCGACGGACGGGGGAGCGCTCACCGCGGTGAACCCGGGGACGGGAGCCCGGCGCGACGTGGGCCGCGGGGTGCCCATCGCCGTGGCGGACTCGGCGCCCAGGGCCGCGGTCGCAGAGTTCCCGCAGCCCGGACGCGCTAGCATCACGGTGCTCTCCGGCGACGAGCGGATCACGGTTCCCCCCCCGCCGGCCGGGTTCGGGTACGGGGCGGACGCGTTCTTCTCGCCGTCGGGGGCCTCGCTCGTCATCGTCGCCGCCGCCGACGACGGCCGGCGCCAGCTGGTGGTCTTCGACGTGGCGGGGCGCCGCACGAGCACGATCAACCTCCCGGACGTCCCGGCGAGGGTCACTCCCACCGACCCACCGCAGTGGCTCGACGAGCAGACGCTCCTGCTCAACGTGGTGGACAACGCGACCCGGCAGGCGCGCGCGCTCGTGCTGCCGGTCCCCGCGCAGTGAACCTCAGCCAGGGAGGACGATGATGCGCACAGCGACTCGCCTGCTCGTCGGCGCGGCGATCATCGCCGCCGCCGGCTTCCTGGTCCGGGAGCCCGCCCGCGCCGCCATGGCAGGGCGGGCGACCCCCGACTACTCCGACGCGTTCCGGGACTACGTGCCGTACACCGGGATGACGTCCACGATCAACGCCTACAGCCCGACCCGCAACACCTCGGGGGTGGAGACGTACTTCGGGGTGAACAGTAAGTGGCAGCAGCCCCGCAGCGTGGGAACGACCCCCCACCAGGGGACCGACCTCAACACCCCGATGGGAACGCCGGTGCACCCCATCGACCGGGGGTGGATCGTCTACCAGAGCTCCACGGCGTACGAGCTGATCATCCAGCTCGACTGGGACTACGACAACGTGCAGGACGACGACGTGTACGTGAAGTACGACCACCTGCAGTACGTGAACTTCAAGCCCACGGGCTCGTTCGTGACCACGGCGGACAAGGTGGCGACGAGCGGGAGCGAGGGCGGTACGGTCCCGGTGCACCTGCACTTCGGGGTGCTGTACCCGAAGTTCGCCACCGGCACCAACGGCCGGTGGGCGGTGACGGAGCGGCTCTACACGAACGTCGCCGATTGGAACTACGGGCGTGACCTGGACTTCATCAACTACGTGGAGGTGGCCGGCAGCAGGGTGTGGGCGAACGCGTACACCAAGGACAACACGCAGACCGTCCACCTCCCGGCAGGGAACGTGCGTCTGTACCACCGGCGGGTGGGTGCGACCCGGTGGGACTCGGTGACGATGACGGCCGCCTCGCACGGCGACTGGTACGCGGACCTGCCCTACCCGGCGGGGACGCAGGTGCAGTGGCTGGTCCAGGCCCGGCGCCCGATGTCGGGGGAGACGCACAACTCGGCGTACTTCCCACCGAGGTTCAAGCACCCGGACAACAGCCCCAACGTGTCGGCCACGTTCCCGTACTTCACCGCCACGGTGCAGTAGGAGCACTGATGCGAGACAGGGTCCGTTCCGGATGGCTGGCGGTGTGCGTCGCCCTCGCGGCGGCGTGCACCGCACCTGACCCCGCCCCCGCAGGCGACCGGGCGCGGGACGCGGCCGCCGCGGCTCCCGCAGCCGCGGACACCTCGCGGGCGGACCCGCCCGCGGTCCTCCTGCTCGCCACCGTGGCCCCGGAGATCGACGAGGAATCGGGGATCGTGTCGAGGGAGGTGGAGGCCCCAGGGGGGCGTGCCCCGCTCGTGCGTAACGACACGATGTACGCCGACGCGGCCGCTCTCGCGGCGGTCCTGGGCGCGGGGACGAGCGTCTCCCTGGAGGGGGACCGGGTCCGCGTGGGAAACCGGCTGCTGGGGGTGCGCGGCCTCCGGGAGCGCGGCGGGGTCTACGTCCCGGTGCGCGACTTCGCGCGGGAGTTCGGGGCATACACGTACACCGACCGGTCGCGGGAGGGGGGGGCGGTCTACACCCTCTATCCGCGGGAGGCGTTGCTCTACCTGCTGGCCAACCGCGAGCGCCCGGACGAGGTGCCGGTACTGCGAGGGGCGCGCGAGGAGGGACTCCTGCCCGAGCGTCCGTAGGGCGCCCGTCTCGGGAGCGGGGAGTGAGCTCCGGCCTCCGGTGAAGAACGAGGGCCGCTCCGGCTTCGGGGCGGCCCTCACCCGGCAGGCTCAGGCTGATCCCCGGGCCACCGGCCCGTACCGCCCCCCGCGCCACACCTCCTTCAGTGGCAAGCCCTTGCGCCGGGAACAGAGGGGTTCGATCTTCTCCCCACCACTTCCGCTCCCCGATCCCTGGCATCCCGACCCGGCAGGCGCGCGGATACGTGTGCTCCCGGACCGCACCGATGCCGGTCCGCGCCTCCACTTCACCGCTGAAAGACCGAGATGGAAGCTGTCGATGCCGCTGACGTAATCCGCGAGCTCCGCGAGGACAGGGCCGAGCAGGAAGCGGAGGAGCGGTTCCGCTCCGTCGTGGCGCTCGCCATCGCCTTCCTGGCTACCCTCCTGGCCATCGCCAGTCTGGGCGGCGGGAACGTCGGCGAGGACATGGTGCACGCCAATATCAAGGCCAGTGACACCTGGGCGTTCTTCCAGGCCAAGAACATCCGGCAGACCTCCCTGAACCTGGCCGCCGACGAGATGGAGGCCACTCTCCTGATCCACGGCAACTCCCTGAGCCCCGAGGCGCACAAGAACCTGCAGGAGAAGATCGAGAGGTACCGCGCCACCTCCGCCCGCTACGACAGCGAGCCCGATCCCAAGGCGCCCAACGACTCCCTGCGCGGCGAGGGGAAGGCGCAGCTCGCGGCCCAGGCGCGGGACTGGGAGAGGCAACGCGACAAGGCGAGGGAGCGGGACGTCAACTTCGACTACTCCGAGATCTTCTTCCAGATCGCCATCGTCCTGGGCTCCGTGGCTATCCTGGCCCTGTCCCGCCCGATCTTCATCACCTCGCTGGCACTGGGCGGCGTGGCGACGGTCCTGATGCTCAACGGCTACTTCCTCCTCTTCCCCCTCCCCCTCTGAGGACTCCATGCGGCGACTCCGGATCACCCTCCTGCTCGCGGTCCTGGGCGGGCTCCTGGCCTTCTACCTCCCGGGGAGCAACGGGCGCCCCCGGTTCGGCCCCACCGGGATCAAGCGGGAGGTGATGGACCTCCTCCGCGTTGATCCAGGCGGTGCTCCCGGCGAGGCCGGCGGGTCGGGGACTGTCTACAAGTGGCGCGGCGCGGACGGCACCTGGCACTACAGCAACGTCCGCCCCGCCGACCACCCCGAGGCCGTGGAGGTCCGCGGCGACGTCTCCTGGGTGAAGGGCTCGGGAGCGGCGCCGGAGACGGAGGAGGGAGAGGGCGGGGAGCCGCGCACCGCGGGCGAGCTGCTGCGGGAGAGCCGCCGGCTGAAGGAGCAGACCGGGAACCGCGAGGCGGAGCTGGAGAAGCTGATGAAGGAAGCCGGCCAGGACTAGCTCCCGCCCCGGTGCCCCCACCCAGGAGAAGGCGCAGATGTACACCCGCCGCCAGTTCCTCCACCACGTCGGCCGGCCCTCTGCCCTGGCGCTGGCCGCCACCCTCCAACCCGGCGCCTCCCGGGAGGCCCTCGCCGCGCTGGCCCGCCACCCCGGCACGCCCGCAGAAACGGCCACGGACGAGGACTTCTGGGCCACTGTGCAGCAGGCGTTCACGGTGGACCGCTCCCTGGTCAACCTGAACAACGGTGGGGTGAGCCCCTCCCCGGAGATGGTGCAGGAGGCCATGAAGCGCCACCTGGACTTCTCCAACCAGGCGCCGGCCTACACCATGTGGCGCATCCTGGAGCCGCAGCGGGAGACGGTACGCGCCGGGCTGGCCCGCATGTTCGGCTGCGACCCGGAGGAGGTGGCGGTCACCCGCAACGCCTCCGAGAGCCTGCAGATCTGCCAGTCGGGGTTCGACCTCCGCCCCGGGGACGAGGTGGTGACCAGCACCCATGACTACCCGCGGATGATCACCACCTGGCAGCAGCGGGAGCGGCGCGAGGGGATCCGGCTGCGGCAGGTCTCCCTCCCCGTTCCCGCGGAGGACCCGGGCGAGGTGGTGCGGCGCTTCGAGGCCGCCGTCACTCCGCGCACCCGGCTCATCCACATGTGCCATATGGTGAACCTCTCCGGGCAGGTGCTTCCCGTCCGGGAGGTAGTGCGCATGGCGCGGCGGCGCGGGATCCCGGTGATCGTGGACGGGGCGCACGCCTTTGCGCAATTCCCCTTCACGCGCGCCGACCTGGAGTGCGACTACTACGCCTCCTCGCTGCACAAATGGCTCTTCGCCCCGCACGGGACGGGGCTGCTGTACGTCCGGCGGGGCAGGATCCGGGACCTCTGGCCGCTGCAGGCGGCGCCGGAGACGATGGACGCCAACATCCGCAAATTCGAGGAGATCGGCACCCACCCGGCCGCCAACTTCCTGGCGACTGCGGAGGCCCTGGTCTTCACCGGCGCCATCGGGCTGGAGCGCAAGGCGGCGCGCCTGGTGTACCTGCGCGACCGCTGGGCGAGGGCGCTGGCGCGGCACGACCGGGTGCGGCTGCACACCAGCCTGAAGCCGGGGCTGGCGTACGGGCTGGCGACGGTGCAGGTGGAGGGGGTGGACACCGGCGCCCTGGCCGCGCACCTGTGGAACGGGCACCGGATCATCGTCTCGGGGATCAACCACCCGGAGATCCAGGGGATCCGCGTCACTCCCAACGTCTACACCACGCTGGACGAGATCGACCGCTTCATGGAGGTGATGGAGCGGGTGGTCCGCAACGGGATCCCGGCGGCATGAGGCGGGTACGTGGGTGGTTCATGGGGCTGTCCGCCGCCTGCCTTTCGGCGGTGCTGGCGGGCGGGTGCGTGACGGGGGGCGCGGGGCGAACGGTGGTCTCCACGCCGGACGCTCCGGCGGCGATCGGGCCGTACTCGCAGGGGGTGCGGGTGGGGGGGACGCTGTACGTGGCGGGGCAGATCGCGCTCGACCCGCGGACCGGGCGGCTGGTGGAGGGCGGGGTCGAGGCGCAGACCCGGCGGGCTATGGAGAATGTGCGTGCCATCCTGCGGGCGGGCGGGTTCGGGCTGGAGGACGTGGTGCAGGTGCAGGTGTTCCTGGCCGACCTTGGGGACTACGCGCGGTTCAACGAGGTGTACGCGGAGTTCTTCCGCGGGGCTCCCCCGGCGCGGGCGGTGGTGCAGGTGAGCCGGATCCCGCGGGATGCCCTGGTCGAGGTGATGGTGGTCGCGGCGAAGCGTTGAGTCTTTCTCGCTGAGGCGGGCCGCTCCGGAGGGAGACCCGCGATACTACTTCGGGTCTCCCTCCGTACCACTTCTGTGGGGTACTGCGCTGCGAACTACTTCCCCGCCTCCACCGGGAACGCCTGCGCGTGCCAGGAGTCGCGCATCGGCACCTCCCAGTCGGTGCGCAGCTCCCCGGTGGTCGCCACGGTGTTGTTGAACACCACGGTGTCCTCCCCCACCTCCCCTTCCCGGACCAGGGCGCGGAACTCGGCGCGCGTCACCGAGCGGACCTCCCCGTCCTCTCCGCGGAACCACACCCTCGCGCGGTCCAGGAAGTCCATACCGGTCTCGCGCTCCACCTCCCTGAGCGCCCGGAACAGGGTGTCGATGGAGCACCCGGACACCCCCGTGGCCCGCTCGTCGGCGGCCACCAGGAGGAAGCGGTCGTAGCGCCAGTCCCGCGCCCCCACCACCGGGTGGCCGTGTGCGAGCCAGTTGTCCAGGAAACGGTCCACCCGCTCCAGGACCGGGGCGGCCTCCCCGGCGGTCAGGGGGCGGGAGGCGGCGAACACCCACACGCGGGCATCGTCGGGGAGATGGGAAAAGTCAACGGCACTCATACGGGCTCCTCGGCATCGGATTCAGGGTCACCCTGAATCTACCCCCCCGGCGGGGAGGGTTCCACCGGGTCGTGGCGCCACCTGGCGCTCCTGGACTTGGCCCCGCCGGCCGCTACGGCCTCACGTCTGGAGTGCGAGCCTGCCGGGGCGCCGCCATCGGGGAGGCGCCCGCCTCGCCGCTCAGCGGCCTCGACAGCCCCTCCCACCCGCACCTCGGGCACCAGCGCCGCTGGAGCTGCCCCAGCAGCAGCCGCGAGCAGAAGCGCCCCACCGGGCCCATCCGGAGCTGGATGGTCTCCTCGTCGCACTCCGCGCACCGCAGCTCCGCCGGGAGGAGGAGGTAGATGGTGACCAGCGCGAGGAGCAGCTTGGAGCCGAACGCGACGAAGATGAAGAGCAGATAGGTAAGAAGCATGCGTACCGTCCGGCCGGGTGATGCACACCGCCACTTCAGCCCCGCGATGCAGGGGGCGGGCCAGGGGAGGCGGGGCCGCACTCCAGCGCGTACCCCACCGCGCGGGCGGCGTTGACCAACCCCACGTGCGTGAACGCCTGCGGGAAGTTGCCCAGGAACTCCCCGGTGGCGGGGTCGATCTCTTCCGGGAAGAGGCCCACGTCGTTGGCCCGGGTGGCCATCCCCTCGAACACCTCCCGGGCCTCCCGCACCCGGCCGCACAGGGCGAGCGCCTGCGCCAGCCAGAAGGTGCAGATCCCGAAGGCGCCCTCCCCGCCCCCGACGCCGTCCGGCGTCTCCCCGGCAGGGTAGCGGAAGACCAGCCCGTCCCGGGTGAGTGTACGCAGCGTGGCGTCGATGGTTCCGTGCACCCGGGGGTCGTCCGGGGGGAGGAAGCCGGTGATGGGGATGAGCAGCGAGGAAGCGTCCAGCGTCGGGGAGCCGAAGCTCTGGGTGAAGGAGCCCTGCAGCGGGTCGAAGCCCTGCTCCAGCACCACGGTGTGGATCGCCTCCCGCTCCCGCCGCCAGGGCGCGGCGTCCCCCCGCCACCCCAGCACCCCGGCCAGGGCGAGCGCCCGGTCCAGCGCCACCCAGCACATCACCTTGGAGTAGGTGAAGTGCCGCTCCGGGCCCCGCATCTCCCAGATCCCGCGGTCGGTCTCGCGCCAGATACGGCACACGTAGTCGGCCACGTGGCGGAGCCACTCCCACTGCGCGGGGGTGATGTCACCCCCGATCCGCTTCAGCTCGCACGCCGCGTCCAGAAGCTCCCCGTAGATGTCGAGCTGGCGCTGGTGCGCGGCGGCGTTCCCGATGCGCACCGGGGAGGAGCCCCGGTAGCCGTCCAGGTGGCCCAGGGTGTACTCGGGCAGGTGCGTCTCCCCGCGGAGGCCGTACACCACCTGGATCCGCGCCGGGTCGTGGTGCTGCGCTGCGGCGCTCTCCAGGAACGCCAGGAAGTCGCGGGCGTCCCCATCGTGGCCCAGGGCCAGCAGGGCGCGGGAGATCATGCTGGAGTCGCGCACCCAGCAGAAGCGGTAGTCCCAGTTGCGGACCCCGCCGATCTCCTCCGGGAGCGAGGTGGTGGGGGAGGCGGCAATGGCCCCGCTCTCCTCGTTGGTGAGGAGCTTGAGCACCATCCCCGAGCGGAACATCAGCTCCCGCCACTCCTCCGTCCCGTCCGGGAGGCGGCAGCTCCCCGCCCACTCCTCCCACCAGGCCAGCGTGGCCTCCAGGTGCTCGTGGGCCGTCCAGGCCACGGGGTGGGGGTCGGCTCCGCTCCAGGCGCACGCCAGGTTGAACCCCTCCCCGGCGCGCAGCCGGATGCGCGTCCGCGCCGACGCCCCGTCCAGCGCCAGGGGGACGTGCTCCGGGAAGCCGGCCAGCGCCAGCTCGTACCCCGGCGAGCGGGCGTGGACCACCACCCCGTCGCGGGTGAGCACCACGTCCTCCCGGGCGTAGTTGGGGCGCGGGGTCCACTCCACGTCCACCTCCACCTCGCCATCCACGCAGAGGAGGTGCCGTACGATGCAGTGCGAAGATTCGCTCTGGCGGTCCTTGCCGCCCCGGCGGATGGGGAGGAAGTCGGTGAGGTGGAGGACGCCCCCGGCACCGCGGAACTCGGTCCGGAGAACGGCGGAGCTCCCCAGGTAGGAGCGGGTGGCGGAGGTGGGGCCGGCGGGGGCGATGCGCCAGCGCCCGCCGCGCCGGGCGTCCAGGATGGCCCCGAAGACGCTCGGGCTGTCCAGGTGCGGGAGGCAGCACCAGTCGATGGAGCCGTCCCGCGCCACCAGCGCGCAGGTGTGCCGGTTGCCGATCAGGGCGTAGTCGGAGATCGGGCGGTACTCGCCGTCTGCGCGGGGGCTCACGTCCATGCGGGCGCACCGCCGGCAAGAAGCGCTCCGGGTGTGGAGCGGAGGTGCAGGAGGGTGCGCAGGTCGGTCCCCCGCGGCTCCTCCCGCTCCAGGTCGCAGCCTCCTCCGATCAGCTCCCCGGGAAGCCGGGGTGCTCCCGGACGGCCCGCGCCTGCTCCAGGTGCCGGAACTGGTGCGCCGCGATAACGGAGAACCACTGTCCCAGCGGGATGCGGAGGAGGAAGGTGACGGGGGAGCGGGCCTGCACCCGTCCCAGGTCCAGCCCGTTGGCGCGGTAGAGCCGCTCGGTCAGCGTGTCCTGCAGCTCCAGGAAGTCCGGGAGGACGCGGTCCACCGGGAGGTGGGAGCGGGGCCGGTACATCCGGGGTGCGGACAGCCTGCGCTCCCCCTCCCGCCGCGGTCCGCTGGCGCGTACGAACCAGGGCCCCAGCCACCCGTAGCGGAAGGGCGGCTCTCCGGTCGTCCCCCGCGTCCGGGCGCGCTCGATCGCCGGATCCAGGATCTTCAGGATCTCCTCCGCCGTGGCGCGGAGGTGGTCCAGGCACTCGGCGATCGACCAGGCTCCCGGGGCGGGGCGCCAGGAGAGCTGCGTCCCGGAGAGTCCCTCCACCAGCGCGCGGGCCTCCTCGCCCGCGCGCTGGAAGTCGCGGCGGCGCTCCTCCAGCTCGGGGGTCAGCGGCGGTCGGTCGGTGGGGTTCGGGGGCATGTCGGAGTCTCCGGCCAGGGGGTCGTGCGGGTCTCGCTGTAGAGTAGCGGTCAGGCGCCGCCTCCGCAGCAGGGGAGGCTCCGCGTCGGGTGGACGGGAGGGCTATGGGTCCGCGGGGGGAAATCCCCACGGACGCGAAAAGGCCCGCGTCCGGGTGGGCGCGGGCCGGGTGCGGGGCGGCCGCGTCTATCCGCGGCGGTGCCCCTCGTCGTCGTGGGCTTCGGGGAGCGGCTCGTACTCCAGACCGCCGCTCCCCGCCGCGCCGAACTTGGGGGCGGTGAACCACCCCCCGGTGGTGGTATAGGGCGGCTCGTGCTGCTCCATCTTCTCGCCGTGCCCGCTCCCCGCCTCACCCGCCATGTGGGTGTCGCCGTAGCGCACGGGGTCAGCCTCGAACCTCCGCCTGCACTCCTCCGAGCAGAAGTAGTGCGAGTGGGTGTCGTGGGCGAGCATCGCCGGAGCGGTGTCGGAGTCGATGCGCATCCCGCAGACCGGATCCGTGACCTGGGCCATGATCCACCTCCAGTTAAGGGGTACGGATCCGGTGCTTCAAGATGCGTGCGCGTGGAGCCTGCCACCCCGGCAGCCGCGTCACCAGCCGCGCGAGCGCCCCAGCGGGACCGAGACGGACACCTGGTGCGTGAACACGTTCGACTCCTGCAGCGTCAGCGCTCCCCCCGGCGCCACCACGATGTCGGAGGCCCGGAAGGCATCGGCCGCGGTGGGGCCGGCCCACTCCACCCCCGGGCGGCCGGTCCCGGTGGTCAGCTTGCCCACGTAGCGCACCTGGAACTCCGGGAACTTGACGCCCAGCCCCCAGGTGGGGCTCCACTCCATCCAGTCCTCCTCCTGCTCCCGCCGGGTGCCTCGGAGGTTGTCGTGCTGCTCCAGCCAGTAGTGGACGCCCCGCACCTGGAGCCCCGCCTGGAAGCTCCAGCGCTCGCCCTCCCGGCCGATCCCGGTCCGCAGCATCACGTTGGAGAAGCGGAAGTCGTTCTCGATGGTCTTCCCGCCGGGCGGGATGACCTGCCCGCTGGCGGTCCGCACCGCGGTGTCCGCCTCCGCCCAGGTGTCGCTCCAGGCGGGCTCGTACACCAGGTCGATCCCCAGGGTGGCCGGACCCTCCGTCCGCGAGAGCCCCACACCGAAGTTGTAGGCCCAGGAGTTCCCGGGGTCGCGCGGGATGTTGACCAGCTCGTAGTTGGGGATCTTGGGGTGCTCCTTCCAGTTCCCCGTCACGATCCCGCCGATCCTCCACCCGGTCGCTCCGAGCGGCTGCGAGGTCCCCAGGTGGACGCCCCAGGTGTTGGTGCGGTCCCGGTTGACTTCCGTGCGGTGGCGCCGGGTGCTGACCCGGGCGACGGGGTCCCAGATCCAGTCCACGTACCCCACGTCGTGCTGCATCCGGAAGCGGTTGTGGAGCAGCAGTGCCTCGTAGGAGCGTCCCTCGGGCGACCCGCCCGCCACCCCCAGCCGGTAGTCGAGCATGCTCCCGTCCTGGTGGAGGCTCTCGGCGCGCGGGTACAGGATCTCCACGCCGTCCACGACACTCAGGTCGGCGCCGAACACACTCGCAGCCAGGGACGCCCCGCCGAGCTTCCGTCCCAGCATGGCGAAGCCATACCGGTTGTACGACGACCGGTCGCTCAGGCGCTGGGAGGGTGTGAAGCCGATGTCCGGGACGGACCGCTCGAGCGGGTTGCCTTCCACGATCTGCTGGAAGGCGAGCAGGGCGCCGCCGAACCACTCGCCGGAGCCGAAGAGCGCCCCGGCGGGGAGGGTGCGGCCCGACCCGTTCTCGTCCGAGATGGTGTAGACGGTGGGGGAGCCGAACGCCGGCGACCCGGAGATCCGGCCGCCCCTGGCCGGGTTGACGAACGGGTCGAGCAGGGGGTCCTCCAGCGCGATCGAGACGCTCCCCATCCCCAGGTTCTGCGAGGGGAAGACGAGGAACTGGTCCCCCGTGGCCACCGGCACCGTCTTCAGCGAGATGAGCTGCGCCCCCACGGCTTCGGGAAGGGCAGCGAGTGCCAGCAGGGGGAAGGCCCGGCGCGTCGTACGGATGATTGTGTTCATCACGATCCTCCTGAAGCGGGTCCGGGGCGTGGTGGTGCTGCAGGTGTGTCCACGCCCAGCAAAGGAACGACGAGCGAGCCTCGCTACAGGTAACGCGGTGCTGCGGTGAAGGGTTCAGGCCACCCCTGGCTCCCAGCTGAACCGGGGGCGATCTGCTGTGGCGAACCGGCCGCACAGACCTGATCCAGTAGCCCGGGTGGAGTCTTCTTTCTGGCAGGAGAGGGTAGCGAGGCGTAGATTGCGGCGGGATTCGTGCTGTCCGGTTTCGGCAGCGTAACTCCTCACCGACGTAGTCGTTCACGGGCGCCGCGTGTACTCCGAACTCGCTGACGCGCTCATCCGGGAGATCGTTGCCGTCGGTGGTCACGAAGAGATCAGCGATATGCTCCTCCCGGAGTACAGCCGTGCGAACTTTCCGATCAGATTCCTAGCCCAGCACGCTCCCCCGAATCTCGTGCAGATGCAATGCCGAAGTTCTTCGTGAAGTCCCTGATCTCAACGAACAGAAGGAGGCTTTCATGAGCACCGACAACTGGAAACCCATGTTCGATTTCCTTGAGCATGAAGCTCGGTTCCAAGGGCTGGCCGCAGCAGCTACGGGTGCTGCGGCCGCATGGTGGCTGAAGGCTCTCTTGGCACCCGAGGCTGGTGTGACATCCTTGTCGCATCCTGTCGCGAGCCGCCTCGCTGCTGGTCTGCTTACCATCGCCGCTTTCCTCTTTCTAATTTCCCAGGGCCGACTTGCAAAAAAGTACGGTGAACTCGCATGCTATCTTGCACTAAATCAAGAGGTGCCTACGGAGTGGAGCTCGAACGTTGTTCGGGAATTTTGGAAATGGGATACTGTGATGCAGTGGTTTCCATACTATGCAGCACGCGCGGTACTATTGGTTGTTGGCTTTGTGCTGATATGGATGCTATTTGCTTGATCAAGCGCAAGAGACTTGCCGCCTAACGAGTGTCCATCCGGAAACTCAGAAAGCCGCATCAGAGAAGGAGAAACGGCGCACCCAGGTGTGTTGGATCTCGCGCGGAAGGAGTAGGTTTGGGTTGCGAAGCTCAAACCTCCTCTCGCGGAGCACACTCGGATTGTACAGTGATGGTGTTGACCTGACAGTCGCCCCCGCCGGGGAGTAGGTCAAGCAGCTTCGCGGACCTCCTTTCCAGGCGGGGTGGAAGGCTGCGGCAGGCCAGTGAGGAAGACCTGTTCAGGCGTCCGGCCGTTCATGCCCCTGCCGCGGTGGGGCCGCTTCGTGTTGTACTGCTCCAAGTAGCCGTTCAGGTCGTGCTGCATCTCCTCGATCGTCTCATACCACTGCGTCCGGCCGCTCGGCCGCAGGTGCTCGTCGAGCAAGGTGCGGTGGAAGCGCTCGATGAAGCCGTTGCTCTGCGGGCGGCGCACCTTCGTGGTCCGGTGCTCGATCTCCTCCAGCTGCAGGAACAGCTCGTAGGGGTGCTGATCGGCCCTGCCGCAGAACTCCCGGCCGTTGTCGCTGAGGATGGTCTGCACCCTCGCCTCATGGCTCTCGAAGAAGGGCAGCACGTCCTCGTTCAGCACGTGAACCGCCGTGACCGGCAGCTTGCTCGTGTAGAAGCGTGCCCACGCATAGCGGCTGAAGCAGTCGAGCACCGTCTGCAGGTACACCTTCCCCACGCCCTTGAGCGTGCCGACGAAGAAGGTGTCGACGGCCCCTAGCTCCCCCGTGTAGTGTGTTTCGATGTGCCGTTCCCGGAACTCGGGGCTGAAGCGCTCCAGCAGACGGATCTGCTCCTCCGTCAGAGGCAGCTTCTTCTTGCGCGTCGTCTCCTCCAGGCGCAGCAGGCGATCGTGCTTGCTCAGCAGCTTGTGGCGGCTCCACACCCCGCGTACGCCTCCGGAGCTGACCTGAACCCCGCGCAGCAGGAGCGCATCGGCCGTTCTCTGCGCCCCATGGCCTGGATGCTCCAGCGCGTAGGCGAGGATCGCCTCCTCCACCTCGGCGCTGACCCGATTCGGATGCTTCCTCGGTCCCGCTACACGGTCGATCAGCCCTTCTGCGCCGAAGGTCTGGAAGTTCCTTCGGATCTTGTAGAACTGCTGCCGGCTGTAGCCGACGATCCTACATGCCTTGCTGACGTTGCCCAGCTCCTGCGCCAGCTGTAGCAGGCTGAGCTTCCTGCGTGCTATCTTATCTGCCTGGACGGTGGTCATTCGGAATCTCCGGGTAGTTGAGTGGAACTGAGCACCCTCAAGCTATCCCGGCGGGGACGGATGGTCACCGTCCTTCTTTGTGGCCAACTGTCAGGTGAATACCATCACACTACACGCTGGACGCGAAGCGTCTGTGATGGCATATTAGGGGCGGAACACCAGTTCCACCCTGGCGCGCGACGAACGCCGGGGCCCCCACCGTTTTTGCGAGGAGGGTGTGATGAGCCGTGCGGCGAAGATCTTTAGGATGGGGATGTTTCCTGGGATAGTGGCGATCGTGCTCGCCTTCGGCGCCTCGCAGGCGCTGGCGGCTCCGCAGGATGGGCCACCAGGCTCATCGCCTGCGGCTCGGTACTGTTATGATGGTCCCATGACTGCTGATTGCCCAGGCGGGTATTGGTGCTGCGACAAGACCGGTTGCACGTGTGGCGGGTAACAGACGATTTGAATCCAAAATTCCGGCGGGGAGAGGGCGGCCGAAGGTGGCGCGTTACGCGGAGCATCGACCGGGTCACGAAAATTGGGGCGCAAGCACGAGCGCTGGTGAAGGTGCGATCCGCAGAGCGAACTGGTGTGCGTGACGGTATATGAGCCGCGGCGCGGTCGAGATGGTCCGCCGGCGGGCTGCCTGACCGAAGGAGTTCTGATCGCAGCAGCCGTGGCGACCACCGCCGCGGCTGCTGCGCCATATGAGTAGAGGGAAGCCTTGCACCGCGGCTCGCTCGGCGGGCCCACGGGGCAGCACCGACGGCGTTTCGCTGATGCAGGCGGCCTCCGGCTCGTTCGCGGCAGGCGCTGACGCGCTCAGCCCGCGAGGATTGGGGGCAGCCGGCGCCAGAACGGATTGGCGAACGCGCAAAGGGTGCGAGGGATGGTCTCCCCTGCGCCCTATCGATTTTACATCGGTGAATGAGAGATTAGCCGCATAACGCCCTCAAGCTCAGGCGCAGTTGGCAAAAAGCGCAGGCGCTCGCGGCGGGAGACGCGTCCGACCTTGCTGCTCAGTTCTGCGGCGGAACAATGCCCGGCCAACTGTTGCCTGCAGCGCTCTCGTCAGGCGGCCATGGGTTGCCCTGCGTACTGACGTACTGAATGGTGGCGAGTGCAACCAATGCGGCTTCGTACACTACCGCTGCGCCGACACATCAAACTGCACGATCATCTGCGCTCACCGTCCGCTGCATCCACCAGTTCGACGGTAGCATTGGCCTCTCCGGCTGACAGCAATTTTCGAGCGGTTCCGCTTGCCCTACGGTTAGAACGAGTCGCTGGCATCAGCGCGAGCAGAATCAGTGCGGAAAGGGCAATTAGCCGAGCAGGTCTCATGAAAGCTGCGCTCTCGGCGATTACCTGCTCCATCGTCAGCACACCACTCATATAGTCCGAAACCCGTTCATCCCGCACCTGGACGACGCGCTCTTCCGGAGGTAGGCCCCAGGCGCGACGTCTCGCTGCGGTGAGATTGGGTTGCACGAAGAAGAGCACACCAATGGCGAGCAGCACGGCACCGATTCTCGCCACGCGGAAATGCCAGCGCCAGTCAAGCCAAAGTAGCCCAGCGAACAGCAGGGCAGGGAGCAGATGCCACTGCATAGCTGTCTGCCATCCAAAGAGAGGCGGGCTGAGCGGGTCCCCGCCACTCGCCCGT
>DATAAL010000747.1:0-11501 GCA_036260145.1 Longimicrobiaceae bacterium
GATGTGAAGCGTACAGACACCATTGTACCACCGCTGCAGGACGGCTTGTGCGTCCATGGAGGCCTCCCGGAGTGAGATCTTGGGGGAAACAGAAAGACGTGCGGAGATGCTCGGGGACTTCGCGGATCTTTAAAGATGTCGGTTGCGCTCCTTCGGGGCAAGATCCTTTAGCGAGAAGCTATGGCGATGCTCCATCCGATGCCGGAGCCCGGACCGGAGCAGGTCCGGCCCGGGCGCCGGTGTCCGGGCGCACGGGGCGGCTTCTCCTCATGAAACCCGGATCGCCGAGAGCCGCACGTTGATCCGCGTGGTCCCGCCGGGCCGAATGACCGTCGCCGTGACTGTCTGCCCCGGCTGCCGCTCCCGCAGCACCCTGCGGAAGTCCCCCCCGCGCCGGATCTGCTCGTCGTCCAGCCGCGCGATGATGTCCAGCGGCCGGATCCCCGCCTGCCCCGCCGGAGAGCGCGGATCCACGTTGGTCACGATGATCCCCTCCTCCACCGGTAGGCCGTAGTACGCCGCGAGCTCCGGCTCGATGTCCCGGTAGTTGATCCCGAAGTAGGCGCGCCGGATCGCCCCGGTGGTGAGGACCTGCCGGACGACGTCGGCCGCTACGTTGATGGGTACCGCGAAGCCGAGCCCCGTGGTGCCGCCGTAGATGGCGGTGTTGATCCCGACCACCTGCCCGCGGGAGTCCAGGAGCGGCCCGCCGGAGTTCCCCGGGTTGATGGCCGCGTCGGTCTGGATCAGGCCGCCCAGCTCGATCTCGCGGGGGCTGCGGTTCACGGCAGAGATCACCCCCGTGGTGACGGTCCGCTCCAGGCCGAGCGGGTTCCCGATGGCGATGGCCGACTGGCCCACCACCAGCCGGTCCGAGTCGCCAACGGGCGCCACCGGGACGTCGCGGATGCTCTGCGTGGGGATCTGGACGACGGCCAGGTCGACGGTGGGATCGCGACCCAGCACCCGGCCCTCCACCGGCCGCCCGGTCGCCAGGCCGACCTCCACCACCCGCGAGCCACCCACCACGTGCGCGTTGGTGACGATGATCCCCTCGCGCCGTACGATGACCCCGGAGCCCGACCCCGCCGCCGAAGTGATGGACACCACGGCGGGGGAGACCTGTCGCGCGACGCGGACGACGACCTGCTCGTCCGTCCCCTGCAGCGCCGCCGCGGGCGCCTGCACCGGCGTCTCCTCGCGCGCCCACGCCGCCTCCGTCCGGTCGCGCCCGATCAGCCCCTGCCCCACTCCGATCCCCAGGCCCATGGCGAAAGCTGCCGCGATCACTCCGCCCGCTCTCTTCATCGGTCACCGTATCCGCGCTCGCAGGTCCACGTTTCGTCCTCCCTGCGTAGGTACCCGCCACGGTCCGGCGCGGTTTCAGAACCATCCCTCTCGCGCGAAAAACCAGGCCGTACCTTGCTTTCCGCTCCGTGCTGCCAGCCCCGGCCGCACCTCGCCGGGGGCCGCAAGATGCACGCCCCGGCTGCCCCGCATGGATCTTGCTCCCACCGGTCCGTGCCGGAACCGGACACCGGGTCTCATCAGCGAATACGAGGCGGACGGAATGCCAGACAACGAGCGGCGCGGCGCCAGGCTCCAGGTAGCGGGATCCAAGCCCCAGGACGTGGGGAAGGGCGTCGCCCGGATCGGCCAGGGGGCGCTCCAGGCGCTGGGCCTCCGCGAGGGGGACATCATCGAGGTGGTGGGGAAGCGCAGCAGCCCGGCGATCGCGCTCCCGCCGTACCCCGAGGACGAGGGGATGGACCTGGTGCGGCTGGATGGTCTGCAGCGCGCCAACCTGGGGGTCAGCCTGGGCGACTACGTGGACGTCCGCCGCGCGGACGCCAAGCCCGCGCGGCGCATCACCATCGCCCCCGCGCAGCCCAACCTGCGGCTGATGGGGACCGGGGACGCCCTGCGTCGCACCCTGTTCCGGCGCCCGCTCCTGGCGGGCGACGTGGTCTCCACCTCCGTGTACCAGCGCACCACCACCCGCGCCCCGAACTCGGGTCCGTTCCCGGAGGAGGTGTTCCGCACCTTCTTCCAGCAGGCTACCTACGGGCTCCAGGAGATCCGCCTCCGCGTGCTGACCACCGTCCCGCGCGGCGTGGTGCAGGTGGTGGAGGACACGGAGATCGAACTCCTCCCCGAGTATGTGGAGGCCGAGGAGCCCCGCCGCGCCGACGTCAACTACGACGACATCGGCGGGCTGGGCCCCACCATCGACCAGGTGCGGGAGATGATCGAGATCCCGCTCAAGCACCCCGAGCTCTTCCAGCGCCTGGGGATCGACCCGCCGAAGGGGGTAATCCTCCACGGCCCTCCGGGGACGGGGAAGACGCTCCTGGCCCGCGCGGTGGCGAACGAGGCCGATGCGCAGTTCTTCCACATCGCCGGGCCGGAGATCATGGGGCGCCACTACGGCGAGAGCGAGCAGCGGCTGCGCGAGGTATTCGAGCAGGCGGAGCAGCAGGCGCCGGCCATCATCTTCATCGACGAGATCGACTCCATCGCGCCCAAGCGCGAGGAGGTGACCGGCGAGGTGGAACGGCGGATCGTGGCGCAGCTCCTCACCCTGATGGACGGGCTGAAGCCGCGGCAGAACGTGGTGGTGATCGCGGCCACCAACCGGGTGAATGCCATCGACGAGGCGCTCCGCCGGCCCGGGCGCTTCGACCGTGAGATCGTGCTCGGCGTGCCGGACCAGCCCGGCCGCCGCGAGGTCCTGGCCATCCACACCCGGGGGATGCCGGTGACCGACGACGTGGACCTGGACGAGCTGGCCCGCATCACCTACGGCTTCGTGGGCGCCGACCTCACCGCGCTGGCGCGGGAGGCCGCCATCGAGACGCTGCGGCGGAACCTCCCGAACATGGACCTGAACCAGGTGGAGATCCCCCAGGAGGTGCTGGAGAAGCTGGTGGTGACCCGCGACGACTTCATGAGCGCGCTGAAGCGGGTGCAGCCCTCGGCGGTGCGCGAGATCATGATCCAGGTCCCCGACGTGGGGTGGGACGACATCGGCGGGCTGGAGGACGCCAAGCGTGCCCTGCGCGAGGGGGTGGAGCTCCCGCTCAAGCACCCGCAGGCGTTCCGGAGGCTGGGGATCCGCCCGGCCAAGGGGTTCCTGCTGTACGGTCCCCCCGGAACGGGGAAGACGCTCCTGGCGAAGGCGGTGGCGAGGGAGGCGGAGGCCAACTTCATCGCCGCCAAGTCGAGCGACCTGCTGTCCAAGTGGTACGGCGAGAGCGAGCAGCAGGTCAGCCGCCTCTTCCAGAGGGCGCGGCAGGTGGCTCCCACGGTGATCTTCATCGACGAGATCGACTCCCTGGCCCCGCAGCGAGGGGGCGGCCTGGGCGAGCCGGCGGTCACCGAGCGGGTGGTGAACACCATCCTCGCCGAGATGGATGGGCTGGAGGAGCTGCAGGGGATCGTGGTGATGGGCGCCACCAACCGGCCCACCCTCCTCGACCCGGCGCTCCTGCGTCCCGGCCGCTTCGACGAGCTGGTGTACGTCCCCGTCCCCGACCGGAAGGCGCGCCTGCACATCCTCCGCATCCACACCGCCAAGATGCCGCTGGCCGGCGACGTGGACCTCGAGACGCTGTCCGACCGCACCCACGGCTACACCGGCGCCGATCTGGAGGACCTGGTCCGCCGCGCGGGCCTCACCGCGCTGCGCCAGGACCTGGAGGTGGCGGAGGTGCCGATGAGCGCCTTCGAGATCGGGCTGCGGGAGAGCCGCGCCTCCGTCACCCCGGAGATGGAGCGGGAATACGAGGAGCTGATGGAGACCCTGAAGCATGAGAGTCCGCGCGGGCCGAAGCGGATCGGCTTCACGGTGGGACCGGAGCAGGCGGCGGCGGACTGATTGGAGGCCCCGGCCCTGAAACGGGCCGGCACTGCCGCAGGGCCCGTGCCGTCCTACGGTCCCGTTTACGCCACGTCGGCGGGGCGCGCCAGGCAGAAGATCTCCACCCCCATCCCGAGCATCTCCACCACCCGGTTGACGGTCCGGAAGGGGAGGGAGCGGGTCTCGACGGGCTGATGGAAGTCGCGCCAGCGCGAGGTCTCGATCTCCAGCGTCCGGAAGCCGCACCGCCGCAGGAGCCGCCGGAGCGTCCGGGGAGAGAAGTGGAGGAAGTGGTCATCCTGGAAGGTCCAGGCGTAGCGTTCCCCGCGGAGGAACCGCAGCCAGGCGTTCACGTTGGGAACCGCGACGAAGAGGAGACCGTCCGGGGAGAGCACCCGGCGCACCTCGCCGAGGAACGACTCCACGTGGGGGACGTGCTCCAGCACGTGGTTCAGCGTCACCAGGTCGAAGTAGCCCCCCGGAAAATCGCTCTCCTCCATCGGCACGCTCCGGACATCCAGCCCCGCCTCCAGCGCGATGCGGACGGAGCCCTGGGACAGCTCGATCCCCACCCCCTCCCACCCCCGCTCCCGCGCTACCACGAGCCCGGTCCCTATGGCGCACCCCACATCGAGCACCCGGCCCACGCCGATCCGCGATTCCACCCGGGTGAAGAGCGCCTCCGCCCGCCGTCGGAAGAACTCCACCTTCCGGAGCTGGTCCTCCGTGTACAACTCCGAGCCTTCCACCCGGGCGTTCAGGGCTCCGCGCTCCGGGATCGGGTTGACGTAGAACAGCCGGCATCCCACGCACACCACGATCCGGTTTCGGCCCCTCGTGCTGAAGACCCTGTACTTCGCGGAGCCGCAGGCGGGACAGGAGATCGCTTGCATGCGGTCGTAACGGGAGCGAAGGGGAGGACAGCGGACAACCAGACTCCGGGTCCCTCCCATCATCCCGGGGCGGGAACCGTCTCGTCCACCTGCTCCCGCGCTGCGGCGGGAACGATGTCCGGATCGGCGGGAAGAGCCAGCCGGAAGGTGCTCCCCTCCCCGAGCGTGGACTCCACGACCAGCGAGCCCCCCAGCAGCACCGCCAGGCGGCGCGAGATCGGAAGCCCGAGCCCCGTCCCCTGCTCCTGGTTGGTCCGTTCGAGCTGCACGAACTCGTCGAAGATCTTTGCCTGGTCCTCCGGCGCGATCCCCGCTCCCTGGTCGATCACGTCCAGGTCCACCCCGCCCTCCTCCCGCTGCCGCACCACCACCCGGATCGGCTTCCCGTCGCCGAACTTGATGGCGTTGGAGAGCAGGTTCAGGATGATCTGCCGCACCCTGCGCGGGTCGCTCACGATGGTGAACGGGTCGCCCTCCTGCACGAGCGTGAGCGGCGTGGAGTGCTGCTCCGCCAGGGGCGCTACGGTGACGAACAGGTCCCGCACGATCTCCGGAAATCCTACCGACTCGAGCTGCAACTCGATCTTCCCCGCCTCGATCTTGGAGAGGTCCAGGATGTCGTTGACCAGGTCCAGGAGGTGGCTGGCCGCCTTGTGCGTGCGATCGATCCCCGCCCTCTGCTTCTCGTTCAGCGGACCGTAAATGTCGTCCAGGAGGAGCGCGGTGTACCCCATGATGGCGTTGATGGGTGTGCGCAGCTCGTGGCTCATGGAGGCGTAGAAGCGGGACCGGGCATTCATCGCCTGCTCCAGCTCACTCTGCCGCTGGCTCAGCTCCTCGTTGACGCGGCGGAGCTCCTCGGTGGTCCTGGCCAGCGACACCGCCTGCAGGCGGAGAGCCTCCTCCGCCCGGCGGCGCTCGGAGATGTCCCGTGCGATCACCGTGTACACCCGCCCCTCCGGCAGGGGGAGGCACGAGACGGAGACCTCCACCGGGAAGATCTCTCCCCCGGCGCGAACACCCACCATCTCCTCCCCGCGGGGTCCGCTCCTCCCGTCCCCGCCTCCCTCCGCCCCCCCGCAGAGCCGCTCCAGCGTCTCGGCGTTCAGCTCCGGCCGGAAGAGCCGGTCCACCACCATCCCCATCCCCCGGGAGGGATCGTACCCGAAGGTGCGGACCGCGGCGGCGTTGAAGAGGGTGATCCTCCGGTCCTCGCCGAAGCTCAGGATGGCCTCCATCGCCGAATCGACGATCTGCGCGCACCGGGCCTCCGACTCCCGTAGCTCGGCGCGGTGGCGCAGCTCCAGCTCCCGCCGCTCGCTCTCACGGAGCAGCTCCGCCTGCCGCCGGAGCTGCGCGTTCTTCAGGTGGAGCTCCACGAACACCGACACCTTGGAGCGCAGGATGTCGGGGTTGAAGGGCTTGAACAGGTAGTCCACGGCCCCCGTGGAGTACCCCTCGAAGACGTACTCGTCCTCCTTGCTGATGGCGGTGAGGAAGATGATGGGGATGTGGCGCGACCTCTCGCGCGACTTGATCATCTGGGCCGTCTCGAAGCCGTTCATCCCCGGCATCTGCACGTCCAGGAGGATCACCGCGAAGTCCTCCACCAGGACGTGGCGGAGCGCCTCGCTCCCGGAGCCGGCCCGCACCAGCCGGTGGCCGAGCGGCTCCAGGATCGCTTCCAGCGCGAACAGGTTCTCCGGCCGGTCGTCCACCAGGAGGATGCTCGCCCGGTCGATCATGAGCCGCTCCGGCGCAGGGGCTGCCGGACGCCGTGGAGCCCCGCCAGGTGCGGGGCGATCCCCTCCAGGGGGAGGACCACCGCCTCCGGCACGGCGCGCAGCGCCGCCGCGGGCATGACCGCGACCTCCGAGCTCCCCGGGTCCTGAACGACGGCGTACCCGCCCCGGTCTACGATCCGCCGCAGCCCCCGGGCGCCGTCGTGGTTGGCTCCGGTGAGCACCACGCCCACCACCCGGCTCCCGAAGGCGTCCGCCGCGGTCCCGAAGGTCACGTCGATGGAGGGACGGCTGTACATCACCGGGTCGTCCACGGAGAGGGCGAAGTGGTCCCGCTCCACCAGCAGGTGGTAGTCGGGCGGCGCCAGGTACACCTGCCCGGGCCGGATCGGCTGCTTGTCGGTGACGTCGTACACCTCCAGCTCCGTGCAGTCCTGGAGGAACTCACAGAGCGCCTCCGACTCCCGGCTGCGATGCTGGACGATCGCCACCGCCATTCCGAAGCCCCCGGGGAGGCCGCCCACCAGCGTCCGCAGGGCGTGCAGCCCGCCGGCCGAGACCCCCACCACCACCAGCTCGTAGGCCACTAGCGCACCTTGCGGTAGATCTTCTCGCGAGAGTCGATCTCCTCGTAGCATTCCTCGTACTCCGAGAACCGCATCGACTCCTTGCTACCCAGCGCCAGGATCCCGTACACCGGGAGGCTCTCGTAGAAGAGGCCGTGCACCCGCGCCTGGAGCGACCGGTCGAAGTAGATCATCACGTTCCGGCACAGGATGACGTTGAACTCGCTGAACGAGCGGTCCGTCACCAGGTTGTGCTGCGCGAACACCACGTTGCGCGTCAGCGGGGGGGAGAAGAGCGCCCCGTCGTAGGCCGCGGTGTAGTACTCCGAGAACGACCGCTTCCCCCCCGCCTGCAGGTAGTTCTGTGTGTAATCCTGCATCTTCTCCAGCGGAAAGATCCCCGCCTTGGCCTGCTGCAGCACCACCTCGTTGATGTCGGTAGCGTAGATGCGGGCCCGGTCGTACAGCCCCTCCTCGGTGAGGAGGATGGCCATGGAGTACACCTCCTCCCCGGTCGAGCACCCCGCGTGCCACACCCGGATGAACGGGTAGGTGCGCAGCAGGGGGACCACCTTGGTCCGGAACGCCCGGTAGAAGTTCGGGTCCCGGAACATGGCGGTGACGTTGACCGAGAGGTCCATCAGGAGCCTCTCCATCATCTCCCGTTCGTGGAGCACCCGGCTCTGGAGCTCGCTGACGGTGCTCAGCCCCTCCGCGTGGATCCGCTTCCACACCCGCCGCTTGAGCGAGGCGTAGGCGTAGGAGCGGAAGTCGAACCCGTAGTACCGGTAGATCCCCTCCAGGAGGAGTTCCACCTCGATCTTCTCCAGCTCCGTGGGGTAGGTGGCCGGAGCGTCGGGGAGCAGCGAGGGTTTCCTCGGCATCCTCTCACCGGTAGAGCCACACCCGCATCAGCGAGATGAGCTGCTCGATGTCCACGGGCTTGGTGATGTAGTCCGAGGCCCCCGCCGCCAGCGTCTTCTCGCGGTCGCCCTTCATGGCCTTGGCCGTCACGGCGATCACCGGGAGATCTCTGAACCGCTCCATCCCCCGGATGGCCCGCGTGGTCTCGTACCCATCCATCTCCGGCATCATCACGTCCATCAGCACCAGGTCCACCTCCGGGTTCTCTTCCAGCATCCGGACGGCGTCGCGGCCGTTCTCCGCGAAGATCACCCTCATCCCGTACCCTTCCAGCACGCTGGCGAGGGAGAAGATGTTCCGGACATCGTCGTCCACGATCAGCACCGTCTTCCCCTCGAAGGTGGCGTCGCTGTTGTGGAGCTGCTCCAGCATCCGCCGCTTCTGCTCCGGGAGCTTGGACTCCACCCGGTGCAGGAAGAGCGCCGTCTCGTCCAGGAGCCGCTCCGGCGACTTGACGTCCTTGATGATGATGGTCTCCGCGTACTTGCGGAGCTGCGTATCCTCCGCCGGCGACAGGTCCTTCCCGGTGTAGATGATGATGGGGATCTCCTGCATCTGCGGGTCTCCCTTGATCCGTTCCAGCAGGTTGAAGCCGCTCATCTCCGCCAGCCCCAGGTCCAGGACCATGCAGTCGTAGTGCCCCTCCGCGAGCCGCTCCAGCGCCTCCTCGGCCGAGGCTACGGCGGTGACGTTCACGTCCTCGTCGCCCCCGATCAGCTCGATGATGCTCCTGCGCTGCGCCTCGTCGTCCTCCACCACCAGGAGGTTGCGGACCGGCTCCTCGATAAAGCGGGTGATCCGCTCGAAGGCGTCGTCCAGCGCCTCCCGCGAGACCGGCTTCTCCAGGTACGAGATGGCCCCGGACTTGAGGCCGCGCTGCCGTGTCCCCATCCCGGAGACGATGTGCACCGGTATGTGCCGGGTGGAGGAGCGGTGCTTGAGCCGGTCCAGCACCGTCCACCCGTCGATCCCCGGCAGGTCGATATCCAGGGTGATGGCGTCGGGGTGATACTCGTTCGCCAGGGCCAACGCGGTCTCACCGTCCAGCGCCACCAGCCCCTTGAACCCCTTCTCCCGCGCCATGTCCAGCAGGACACGGGCGAAGGTCGGGTCGTTCTCCACGATCAGGACCACCCGGTCGCCGGCCTCCACGGTGCTCCGGTCGTCGTGCAGCACCGGCGCGGGGGTGCCGGCGGGGCGCGGCTGCGTCCGCCGCTCGGGGAGGCCGGCGGGGCGCACCGCCAAGAGGGCGGCGAGCCCCGGGGAACCGTCCCTCACCTCCTCGTCGTCGGTTCCCGTGGGACCTCCCTCGTAGCGGAGGGGGAGGAAGAGGGTGAAGGTGCTCCCCTCCCCCTCGGTGCTCTCCACGCGGATCTCCCCGCCCAGGAGGCGGGCGATCTCCCGCGAGATGGAGAGCCCCAGCCCCGTCCCCCCGAACTTGCGGGAGGTGGTGCCGTCGGCCTGCTGGAACGCCTCGAAGATCAGCCGCTGCTTGTCCTTCGGGATCCCGATCCCGGTGTCGCTCACCGCGAAGGCCATTACCGTCTCCGCCCGGTCCAGCTCCGGGTTCCCGAAGCGGCGGCCGCGGTCCGCCGCGCGGAGGGTCAGCTTGACACTCCCCTCGTCGGTGAACTTGAAGGCGTTGGAGAGGAGGTTCTTAAGAACCTGCTGCAGGCGCTGGCCGTCGGTGAACATCGCCTCCGGAAGGGCGGGATCCACCTCCACCTCGAACTTCAGCCCGTTCTGGTCCGCCACCGGCTGGAAGCTCCGGCGGACGTAGTCCCGGATGTCCGCCAGGAGCACCTCGGTGGGGTTGATGTCCATCCTCCCCGCCTCGATCTTCGACAGGTCGAGCACGTCGTTGATCAGGGTGAGGAGGTCGGTCCCCGCGCTCAGGATGGTCTGCGCGTACTCCACCTGCTTGGGGGTCAGGTTCCCCTCCGGGTTGTCCGTCAGGAGCCGCGCCAGGATCAGGAGCGAGTTGAGGGGGGTGCGGAGCTCGTGGCTCATGTTGGCCAGGAACTCCGACTTGTACTTGGACGAAAGGGCGAGCTGCTCCGCCTTCTCCTCCAGCTCCCGCCGCGCCGTCTCCACCTCGGCGTTCTTCTGCTCCACCTTGCGGTTCTGCTCGGCCAGCAGCGAGGCCTTCTCCTCCAGCTCCTCGTTGACCTGCTGCAGCTCCTCCTGCTGCTCCTTGAGCGCCTCCTCCGAGGCCCGGAGCGTCCTGGCCTGCGCCTCCAGCTCGGCATTGGTGCGGCGCAGCTCCTCCTGCTGCAACTGCAGCTCCTGCGACTGGCTCTGCAGCTCCTGCGTGAGCTTCTGCGACTGCTGCAGCAGCTCCTCCGTGCGCATGTTGGCGGTGATCATGTTGATCACCACGCCCACGCTCTCGGCGAGCTGGTCGAGGAAGACCTGGTGGATGTTGTTGAAGGGGAGGAAGGAGGCCAGCTCCACCACCGCCTTGACCTCGCCCTCGAAGAGGATGGGCAGGACGATGATGTTGCGCGGCGGGGCCTCGCCCAGCCCGGAGTTGATCTGGATGTAGTCGTCGGGGACGCCGGTCAGCAGGATCGGCTTCTTCTCCAGCGCCGACTGCCCCACCAGCCCCTCGCCCAGGTGGAACCGGTTGGCGACGTGCTTGCGGGACTTGTACGCGTAGCTGGCGATCAGCTTCAGCAGCGGCTCCCCGTCGGACTCGGGGTCCATGATGAAGAAGGCCCCGTGGTGCGCCCCCACCAGCGGCGTCAGCTCCGACATGATCAGGCGCGACACCGATTCCAGGTCCTTCTGCCCCTGCATCATCCGGCTGAACTTCGCCAGGTTCGTCTTCAGCCAGTCCTGCTCCTGGTTCTTCTCCGTGGTCTCACGGAGGTTGGAGATCATCTGGTTGATGTTGCGCTTCAGCTCGTCCAGCTCGCCCTTGGCCTCCACGGTGATGGTCCGCGTCAGGTCGCCCTCGGTCACCGCGATGGCCACGTCCTTGATGGCGCGCACCTGGTCGGTGAGGGAGTTCGCCATGGCGTTCACGTTGTCCGTGAGCGCCTTCCAGGTCCCCGCCACGTTCGGCACCTGCGCCTGCCCGCCGAGCTGCCCCTCGGTGCCCACCTCCCTCGCCACGCGCGTCACCTCGTCCGCGAAGACCCGCAGCCGGTCCACCATGCTGTTGATGGTGTCCTTCAGCTCCAGGATCTCCCCCTTCACGTCCACCGTGATCTTCTGCGACAGGTCGCCGTTGGCGATCGCGGTGGCCACCAGCGCGATGTTGCGCACCTGACCCGTCAGGTTGCTGGCCATGAAGTTCACGTTGTCCGTCAGGTCCTTCCAGGTGCCGCCCACCCCCGGCACGTTCGCCTGGCCGCCCAGTCGTCCTTCGGTGCCCACCTCGCGGGCCACGCGCGTCACTTCGTCGGCGAAGGTGCGGAGCTTCTCCACCATCGTGTTGATGGTGTTCTTGAGCTGCAGCACCTCGCCCTTGACGTCCACCGTGATCTTCTGGGAGAGGTCGCCCTTGGCCACC
>DATAAL010000748.1:0-3726 GCA_036260145.1 Longimicrobiaceae bacterium
GCAGGGGGTCGACGTCCCGGCCCTCGTCGAGGGTGTCCCGCCGGGCCATGTCCGAGATGACCGTCTCGTAGTCGAGGTCGGCGACCTCCTTCTGCCGCCGGACGGCCCGCACCTCGAGCTTGGCCGTGAGGTAGGCCTTGAGCGGCGCCTCGGGGAAGACCACCGTGCCGATGTCCCGTCCGTCGGCTACCAGCCCTCCCCGCTCGCCCGCCTCGCGGAGGGCGCCGAGGAGCCACTCCCGCACCGCCGGCACTGCCGCCATGGGGGAGACGTGCGCGTTGACCTCGGGGGAGCGGATCGCCGCGGAGACGTCCTCGCCGCGCAGCATCATCCGGTACCCTCCCTCATCCGGGACGGCCTCCACACCGAACGCTTCCAGCTCGGCCGCCGAGAGCGACGGCCAGCGCTCCACCGGGATCTTCGCGCGCAGGGCGGCCAGGGTGATGGCGCGGTAGAAGGCGCCCGAGTCCAGATGCCGGTACCCGAGAGCCGCGGCCGCGGCCTTCGCGGTGGAGCTCTTCCCCGATCCCGCGGGTCCATCGATGGCGACGATGATCCCGTCCCGATGGCGGGAGGATCCCCGCCGCGCGCGCGGCTGCGGGGCGTCGCCGGCCCTCGCCGTCTCGCGCAGCAGGTCCCAGAAGCCGGGGAAGCTGACCGCCACGCACTCCGGGCCGTCGATCCGGATCCGGTTCCCCGGGAGCATTCCCAGGACCCCGAAGGCCATGGCGATCCGGTGGTCTCCCGCCGTCCGCACCTCCCCCTCCAGCGGCGCGCCGGTCCCCCGCACCACCATCCCGTCCGGGAGCTCCTCGGCCTCGACACCGACGGCGCGGAGGTTGTGCACCAGCGTGGCGATCCGGTCGCTCTCCTTGACCCGCAGCTCCCCCGCGCCGCTGATCCGCGTCTCCCCCTCCGCGCGCGCGGCGAGAACGGCGAGGACCGGCACCTCGTCGATCAGGGTGGGGATCTCCGCGCCCCCGATCTCCGTCCCCGCCAGCCGGGCGGGACGGACCACCAGGTCGGCGACCGGCTCGCCACCCTCCAGCCGCTCGGCGTGCAGCTCCACGAAGCCGCCCATGCGCGCGAGGGCACGGAAGAGACCGGTGCGCGTGGGGTTGGTGCAGACGTCCGCGATGCGCAGCTCACCCGCGTCCGCGAGGAGGGCGAGGGCAATGAAGAACGCAGCGGAGGAGGGGTCGCCCGGGACGCGGAGGTCGAGCGGGGGGAGGGCGGCGGACGGGGGATCGAGGGCTACGAGCCAGCCGTCCTCCGTCTCGCGGGTGACGACGGCGACGCCGAGGCCGCGGAGCATCCGCTCGGTGTGGTCGCGGGAGAGGTGGGGCTCGTGGACGGAGACGCACACCCCGCCGGAGAGCCCGGCCAGGAGGAGGGCGCTCTTGACCTGCGCGCTGGCGTGGGGGGACCGGTGCTCCAGCGCCGCGAGCGACCCGCCGCACACCCGGACGGGGAGCCGCCCGTCCTCCTCCGCGTGGAAGGTGGCGCCCATGCGGGCAAGCGGCTCCGTCACCCGCCGCATGGGCCTGCGGCGCAGGGAGTCGTCGCCGGTCAGCGTGCTGCAGAAGGGGCGTCCGGCGAGGAGCCCCATCATCAGCCGCGCGGTGGTGCCGCTGTTGCCGCAGTCCAGCTCGCCGGTGGGCTCCCTCCAGCTCTCCAGCCCTCCGCCCGCGACGCGGATCTCCGACCCGTCGGGTGGGAGGTCGGGGACGGCGCACCCGAGGGCGCGCAGCGCGGCGGCGGTACTCCGGCAGTCGGCTCCGGGGAGGAGCCCGCGGAGGCGGCTCTCCCCCCGCGCGGCCGCTGCGAGCATGAGCGCCCGGTGAGTGATCGACTTGTCGCCCGGGACGGTGACCTCACCGGATACGCGGAGCTTCATGGACATAGCCGCCGGAACGGGTCGGGAGTCGCTTCTGCGACCGGCAAAGCTACGCGGATGCGCGGACGGGCCGCAACCCGGCGGCCCCGCTCACTCTCCCGGGGTGCGCAGCTCCCACGTCCGTTCCCGGCGGCGCCGCACGGCCGCGCGCCGGCTCTCCATCCCCGATCCGTTTCCGTGGGGGAGGAGGTCGTCCGGCTCCGCCCCCGCCAGGTGCTCCGCCAGGGACTTCTGCAGCACGAGCATCATGCTCTTCTGACCCGCGGTAGGCCGACGCGAGACGGGGCCACGTCTTCCGGCGTGGCCCCGCCCTGTTTCCGGGTCCCGGCGGAGCCGGGCACGGTCGAGCCGTGCCCTACTCCGCGCGTGGCCCTCCCCCCGCGCCCGCGGGGGAGACGCCCGAGCCGACGGTCGATAGCCGTCCCGCCCACTTCACCGAGGCCCCCGTCAGCCACAGCTTCCCCAGAGTGGACAGAAGGAACGCCTCGTCCGACTGGCGGTCGTAGCGGAACCGCACCGACGGAAGGACCACCTGCCGGATCAGCCCGCTCTGCCTCGCGAACCCGCCCAGCGTCTGCCCCGGGCCCACCTCCAGGAGCACGGTGTCCGGGTCGCCCGCCAGCTCCAGCACCCCCTCGGCGAAGCGGACCGTGCCGCGCAGGTGCCGCACCCAGTACTCCGGGTCCGTGGCCTCCTCCGCGCGGATCCAGCTCCCCGTGACGTTGGAGACCAGCGGAATCCGCGGCCGGGCGAGCCGGACGGAGGCGAGCCGCTCCCGGAACCGGGGGATCACCGGCTCCATCATCCGCGAATGGAAGGCGTGCGTGGTCTGCAGGCGCCGCGCCACCTGCCCCTCCGCGGCGAGGCGCGCCTCCAGGGCGGCCACGGCGTCCGTCGGGCCGGCGGCGACGCAGGTGGTGGGGGAGTTCACCGCGGCGATGTCCAGCTCGGGCCCGAGCAGCGGACGCGCCTCGGCCTCCGGGAAGGGGAGGCCGAGCATGGCGCCCCCGGGGAGCTCCGCGATCAGACGGGCGCGCTCCGCCACCAGCGCCAGGGCGTCCTCCAGCGGGAGGATCCCCGCGACGCAGGCGGCCACGTACTCACCCAGCGAGTGCCCGATCACCGCCCGCGGATGGAGCCCCCAGCCCTCGAAGAGCCGGGCCAGGGCGTAGTCGACCGCGAAGACCGCCGGCTGCGCGACCTCAGTGCGGTTCAGGCGCTCCGTCGCCGGGTCGGGGGCGGCCGCCGCGGCGTCCCGCCCCAGCATCCGGCGCAGGTCGAAGCCGGTCGCCGCGGGAGCGGGCGCCGGAGCGGGCCCGGACCCGGGCGGGTACAGGATCTCCCGCAGGTCGGCGCCGAGGTGGGGACGGAGGATCTCCGCGCAGCGGTCGATCTCCGCGCGGAACACCGGCTCGGCCCCGTACAGCCCGCGCGCCATCCCCACGTACTGCTCCCCCAGCCCCGGAAAGAGGAAGACCACGGGGCGCTCGCCCTTCACCTCGCGCGCGGTCAGCACCCGCCGCGGATCTCGCGCGCGCAGGGCGCCGAGGGCGTCCTCCCGGTCCCGCGCCACCAGGACCCGGCGGAACGCGTGCGCCGGGGCGGCACGCAGCTCCCGCGCGACTTCGGGGAGAGGGCGACCGGCGTCGCTCTCCAGCTCCGCGGCCAGCCGCGCGGTGGCGGCATCGAGCCCGGGCTCGTCCGGGGCGGAGAGGACCAGGAGCTCCCACCCCTCGCGCCCGGCGGCGCCAGCCTGCCGCTCTACGACGCGCTGCTGGGCTCCGGCCTCCGCCATGTGCTGATGCGCCACGAGGCGGGCGCGGGCCACG
>DATAAL010000749.1:0-14754 GCA_036260145.1 Longimicrobiaceae bacterium
GTCCAGGGATGCGCCGGGTGCCAGGCGGCCGAAGATCGACACGGCCGGTCCCGTGCGCGGCGCGAGCGCGGATGCGTCCACGCGCAGCGGCGTCCAGATACGCTCGCGCACGGGGAAGCCGAAGCCCTCCGGCATCACTCCGACGATCGTTGCCGTGGCGGTGCCCAGCTTCACCGTTCGGCCCACCACCCCCGGATCACTCCCGAAGCGTGCCTTCCACAGCGTGTGGCTGATGACGACCACCGGCGGCTCCGCCGGTTGTTCGTCCTGCGCCGTCAGCGTACGACCCAGCAGCGGTGCCGTCCCCATCAGCCCGAACGCGCTGGCCGTGACCTCCGCTCCCCGCACCGGCTCCACTCGTCCGTCCTCGGTGGCGAGGTTGCGCACGAAAACCACTGCCGCGCCCAGGTTGTCTACCGTCCTGACCTGCTCGCGCCAGATCGCGAAGTCGTGCAGGGATCGCCCTTCCGTCGTTACCGCGTTCATGTCCCAGTTGCGAATCGAGACCACACGGTCGGCGTCCCGGATCGGCAGCCGCGGGTTCCGCCACTTGTTGAGTGCTTCGAAGTAGACCGTGCCCAGCGCGATCGCGACCGCGATCGCCACCGTGCCAACCACGGTAAGCCCCGGATACCGCGCGAGCATGCGGAGCCCGACCTTGAAGTCCAGCCAGGACACACCGAGCCGGTCGCGGCGGTGACGCGCGCCCCGGAGGAGCGAGCGGGTGCGGGCAAAGAGGCTGTTCATCAGGTCCTTTCCTATCAAGGTGAACCGGCGATCGACTCCAGTCTGATCCATCGGGCCGTGCCACGGCTGCGGGTACGCGACGGCATGGCTTCCCGGGTGTCGCTCACTCCCTCGCCGTCACGCGCTCGATGTTGTCGTCATCCTCGCGCTCCTCCCAGTCGAGCAGGTGGTACGGGTCGATCCCCGCCAGGACCGGCCTGCGCGGCACCGTCACCGTGATCGTCTGCTCGCCCGAGCGGATGCGATGCATCTGTACGTGGAGCGGCGCGCCCAGCTCGTCACCCGCCTCGCCGGGACCGAACACCCCGATCTGCACCCACTCGTCCATCGGCGCCTCGGTCTCGACACCCGCGCTGTCGGCCACGACCTTCCGGGCCCGCACGTCGAGCGTCACCCGCCAGGTGCCTGCCCCGGTCTGCTCTGCCGCGGCCCGCTCCGTCTCGAGCTCCCAGAAGGTGTTCACCTCGAACAGATCGTGCAGCAGGTACCGGAGCGAGTCCGGGGTGACCACCTGAAGCTCGCGGTAGAGATCGAGCGTCGTCGCCAGCGGAGGCGCTCCCGAACCGTGCTTCTCGACCAGGCGACGCAACGCGGTGTTGACCCGCTCCTCGCCCATGTACTCGCCCAGCGCGTACAGCGCGAAGGGGCCCTTGCGGTAGGACATCCAGGGGTCCAGGCCCCGGAGCAGCGGTTCACCACGCCGGATCGGCGGATTCGGGTACGGCCGCCGCATGAAGCTCAGGAGCCGCCGGAGCTGCGGAGCGCCGTGGCTCTCCCGCACCACCTGCATCGCGTAGTACCACGCCAGGCTCTCGCTCATCACCGGGGCGCCCTCGACGAACGCGAGCGGGAGGGTCCACTGGTGCGCCATCTCGTGGGCCACGACGGCGAACGGGAGATCGAGGCTCCTCCCATCCTCCTTCGGACTCCAGAAGACGAACCCCTCCCCGTGCGTGATCATGCCGGCGTCGGCGTGCATACCCGTGCCGCCGCCGGGACGCTCGACCACGCTCAGGTAGCCCCGGGGGTAGGGGCCGAAGTGCTCCGTGTAGTAGTCCAGCGAGGCCCGTATGCTGCGGAGCATGCGGTCCAGGTGCGCAGTGTGCCTGGGGTCATGGAAGACCTGGATCGCAACGTCGTTCCACCTGGCTTCCCGCACCGCGTACTTCGCGGAGAAGAACCCGTAGCCGAGCCCGGTGCCGGTGGGTCCGTCGGTGGAATAGTGGAAGTAGCGCCGCCCGCCTTCCGTCCACGTCCGGCGCAGCCGCCCCGGCGCGACGGCGACCTGGTCCGCGTCCGTGCCCACGACCGCGTCGAACGCGATGCGCTCCGCCCATTCCATCCGCTCTCCGACATCGTAGAGCGAGGGGATCACGGGGCGCTCCGGGAGCCCATGCTCCCGCCGCTCGCGGGGGGTGATGAGCTCGCGACTCTGCTGGTAGCCGATGGCGGGGAACCCGTTCCCGTTCGTGAAGTAGGTGCCGTTCGCCACGACGGAGGCGTCGGCTCCGCTCTCGCGGAAGCCACGAGACTCGATGTGCACCTCGAAGTCGAGACGCAGCGAGCCGCCGGGCTGGAGCGGCCTCTCCAGGTCGTAGATCCGGTAGCCGCGATCCTCGTCCGAGAGGACGAGCGCAGCCGTCCGATCGAACGCCAGTGCTTCCGGCTCGGCTCCGGGGACGGTCGTCACGTGGATCGAGTCGATCGCCACTGCGCTGCCGTTCAGCAGGGTGTACGAGCCGCGGATCCGCGCCTCCCGCCGCTCGGGATGGATCTCGACGTGCAGGCGGGTCGCCGTCATCCGGGGCTGCGGGATGCGCTCGTAGCGCTTGTAACGCTGCTCGTACTCGGCGTGCAGCTTCGCGATCTCGGAATCGGTCCGGTACCCGTTCAGCACGTTCGTGTTGTAGAAGATGAACCCGCCCAGCGTCAGGATGAGCCCCACCGCCACCGCGGCAGCCCGGGCCGTGGAGGGGGTGAAGCGACGGCGCGCCCACCGGAGCCGCACCCGGAAGCCGCTCTCCCTGCCGCGCACCCAGAGCAGCCTCGCCGCCACCGCGAGAAGCAGCGCCCACGCCGCCCAGTAGAGCTTGAACCACAGCCAGGGCCCGAGGGAGGGGCCGAAGCCGCTCATCTCCGTGTAGGACCACCCCGGACCGGCGCCGTAGATGAGCAGGTTGTGCTCGACCCCGAACAGGGAGGCCATGGCGATGAACACCCAGGCGATGATCGCCACCAGGTGGCCGATGTACTTCCGGTCCACCAGCACGTGCACCACGAGGGCGAGCAGCGCGAAGAGGAGGTATTCCGTAAGCTGGAGCCCGAACAGGATCTTCAGGTACAGCCCGGTCTCGAAGTCCCGATAACCCAGGATCGCCTGAGCGAGCATCCCGGCCGCCGTCAGGAGCGCCATGAACGCGACAAGCACGAGGCCGAGTCCCAGGAGCTTGCCGAGGAAAGGGGCCCATTCCGACCCCGGCATCGCGTCGGTGATTTCTCCCAGGCCGGCCTCCCGCTCCCGCCAGACCAGCTCGCCGGCGAAGAAAACCAGGAGGAGCGGGACGATCACCCAGCGGCTCAGCTCGGCAGCCAGAGGGGCTGTCAGCTCGCTGATGACGCTCGCGGTGGTGGGGACCAGCGGGACCCCGTTGAGCTCCATCTGGTCGAGCACCACCAGGACCGTCAGGAGCGGGATGGCCGCCAGCAGGGCGAGCCCGGCCCAGCTCGTCGCGGTCGTCCGGAAGGAATCCCCGGCGATGGCGAGGGTCTGACGCGCGTGGAGGGCGAAGCCGAACGTCCGCGGGACCTGGGGGACGGAGATCGGCGTGCTCGCCGCGACGCCGAGGCTGGCAGGGATCGGGGAGCGCGCATCCTGGCGTCGCGTCCCGCGCCTCCACCCGGTGCTCTCGGCACGATGGGCGAAGCAAAAGCGCAGGTAGGTGACCGCGAGGACTCCCAGGGCGATGCCGAGCCACAGGAGGCGGTTCGTGAGCACCGTGCCCTCCAGCTCGACCAGGCGCCAGCTCTTCTCGACCGTCGTCCATAGATGCGACAGGTCGGACAGGATGAAGTGGACGCCGATCGGGTCCAGCAGATTCGCCAGCTCCTGTCGCCCCTGGAAAAGGAGGAAGAGGCCGACGACGTGGGACATGAAGAAGAGGAGCACGCTTCCGAGGTAGCTTGCTATGGGACGGCCGAGCCGTGCCGCCAGCGAGAACTGGATTGCGGTGGCGACGAGGGCGTTCGGTAGCGCGAGAAAGCCGTAGGCGGTGAGGTAGGCAGCCGGCCGGAACGGACCGATGATCTCCGCCTCCACCCCAGGAGAGTAGACGGCCAGCAGGATGCCCGCCTGCACGGCGAGCAGGATCAACGCGTTGAGAACGAAGGCGGCGAGGAATCGCCCCCCGAGGTACGCGGCCCTGCTGACGGGGGCGGTGTAGGTGAGGGGATGCATCCCCGTCGCCACGTCCCGCGCCGCCGCCTCGCCGGCTACGGCCGCGCCCACCAGAAGCCAGATCAGGCTGCCGGTCACCGTGGTCTTCGCGATGGCGAACGGCGAGTTGAGAAAGAAGTCGTCGTAAAGAGCCTCGGCGAGGGTGCCGTCTCTCGTCATCAGGAAGGCGAACACGAGCAGGGCGGCGAAGATCAGCCAGGCCCAGGCACGGCGTACCTGGTAGGCGAGCTCGAAGCGAAAGATCTCGCGGAACTTCATGGCGCCACCTGCAACTCCGGCTGCGCGCGGCGCCGGCCGACGTGCCCCGCCATCGTGCTGAAGTAGACGTCCTCGAGGTCCGGCTCGGCGGGTTCGAAGCCCGGGACGGGCGCGGTGTCGCTGAAGACGTGCACGACGGTGCGTCCGCCGAGGAGCTTGGTGGAGATCACCGCGTGCTCCCGCTCCAGCTCCGCCAGCGCACCCTTCTCGATCACGCTGCGCCAGATCCGCCCCCTCATCTCCTCGATCGCACCGAGCGGCTCGGCCTCCAGCAGGATCTCGCCCCGGTCGATGATCGCCATCCGGGTGCACAGCTCGGAGACGTCCTCGACGATGTGTGTGGAGAGGATGACGACGCTGTTCTCGCCCAGCTCGCTCAGCAGGTTCAGGAAGCGCACGCGCTCGGCCGGATCCAGCCCCGCCGTCGGCTCGTCCACGATCAGCAGCCTCGGGCTGCCCAGGAGCGCCACGGCGACGCCGAACCGCTGCTTCATCCCACCCGAGTAGCCGCCCAGCTTCTGCCTGCGTACCTCCCACAGGTTCACCTGCCGCAGGAGCGCCTCCACCACCTCCCTGCGCGCCCGCCGCGTGGCGATCCCCTTGAGCAGCGCGAAGTGCCCGAGCAGCTCCTCCGCGCTCACCTTCGGGTAGACGCCGAACTCCTGAGGCAGGTAGCCGAGCGTCTTCCGGACCTCGTCCTTCTGGCGCAGCACGTCGAGCTCGCCCAGCCGGATCGAGCCCGCGTCGGGCTCCTGCAGCGTCGCGATCATGCGCATCAGCGTCGACTTCCCGGCGCCGTTCGGCCCGAGCAGCCCGTACATGCCGGCGGGGATGGTGAGGCTGACGTCGTCGAGGGCGCGCACGCCGTTCGGGTACGTCTTGGAGATGTTGCGGATACTGAGGTGCATGGTCAGATTCCTCGTTCGAGCGAGAATGCGGACACCGTGGGATCACAACTCGTGGTCATCCTCGCCCCCTAAGTGAATTTCAAAGTACTTTGCGATACAGAGCAAACAGCTACCGAGGTCCGCCCGGGCGGGAACCCGCTCCGGGGTTGCCTCATCCTCGCCGCCCGGACCGATCGGGATCGTCAGCCGAAGCAATCGTCCGGTGACCGCGCGCCCGTCCATCTCGACGTGCCGTCCTGAGAGGAGGTCAGGATTCAGCGGATCGAAAGAGATGGCGTCACCGCGTCGAAACGTTCACCGGTAGCCGAACAGGAGCGGGAACACGACGACGACGATGGCCGCCCAGGCGCCGTACACGGGCAGGTAGGCGGTCTGCCAGCGCTCGATGGGGGCGAACGAGCTACGGCCCCGGAGGAAGCGGAGGTAAAGCCAGGCCGACCACCCGAGGTTGACGAGCAGGACGACGTTCATGCCCAGCGCGGCCAACCGATTGGGAGTGGAGCCGAACTCCGTGATGCGGGCGGAGATGGCCGCCAGCGCGACGCCGTCGGCGACGAGCGCGCTGATCACGAGCGCCACGAGCAGGAAGTCGAACGCGTCGCGAGGCGCGTACGGATCGCGGGCGGAGACGGAGTAGAGCAGCAACGCGAGGACGAGCACCAGCAGCAGGTCGAAGACGATCAGGACCTCCCGCTCGATGTCGATCCCCCGCCCCGACCACGCCATGGTCGCAAGGAAAATGAGGAGCGTCGCCGTGAAGAAGGGGGTGAAGAGGCGCGTCAGCACCGGTGCCATGTTCTCGATGACGCTCTGCTTCGCCTCGACCAGCCACGAGCCGACGATCACCGCGCCGAGGGCGCAGGACGGCAACCAGTCCTCCACCACCCGCTCGGCGTCGATCCCGATCGCCTCGAACATCCCCATCGTGAGGCCGACCAGCACCCCGCCGCCGAGCGCGATGAGTACGTAGTAGATGAACAGCTCGCCGGAGAAGCGGACGAAGTTCATGCGCGCGACGCTGTCGCGCCAGCGCCCCGCCGCGTAGGCGACGCCCACGACCAGCCAGAGCGCGATCGGCAGGTGCAGCGCGAGGAGCGCCTCGGTATCGCTGCCCGTGCCGAACGGAAAGATGTTGGCGACCACGGCGGCACCGGCGAAGGCCAGCGCCAGCCATCCCCGGGTACCGGGGCCGATCCGCCGCTTCCAGACGAAGTAGCCCGTCAGGAGCGGAAGGACGAAGAGGCTGAAGTTGCGCGCGTAGAACCCTTCGTTGCTATCGATCTCGAGGCCGAACAGCCCCGGCACCTTGAACGCCAGACCCGCGGCCACGGCCAGCGCGAACACCACGAGCATCTCGCGGCGCGCCTCGCCGCCGGCTGCGTCGGTGGCGTCGGGCGTCACGATCAGCTGCTTCCAGAGGCGCTCCGAGTGCTCGCGCGCGAACTCGTTCGCGATCGCGTCCTGCGCGCCCATCCGCTTGACCGCCACCAGGAACGCCTCGTCCGGCGCCAGGCCGGCATCCACCAGGGTCGCGATCTGGCCGCGAAGGTGGTCCTCCAGCTCCTCTACGTCGGCGGGGTGGATCGCCCGGCGGCGGCCCAGATACGTCCGCCACTGTCCGATCTGCTCTTCGATCGGGTCGGCAGTGTTCGACGTCGTCATCGCTTCAGCCTCATGAAGGGGTCGGGGCGGGCGTCCACCCGCCCGGGAGCGACGCCGCGAACCAGATGTTGCGCAGCGCGGCGTCCACCGTCTGCCACTGCTCTCGCTGCTCCGCCAGCTCCGCCAGCCCCCGCTCGGTGATGCGGTAGTACTTGCGTCGGCGGCCGCTCTCCGAGGTGCCCCACCGGCCCTCGATGTGGCCGAGCCTCTCCAGCCGGTGCAGCACGGGGTAGAGCATCCCGTCCGTCCACTGCAGTCGGCCCCCGGAAAGCTCGCCGACGCGCTTGAGGATCGCGTAGCCGTAGGTGTCGGCCTCGGCCAGGATGGCCAGGACGAGCGGGGTGGCGGAGGCGGCGACCAGGTCCTTGCCGATGTCCATACTCGGTGCAGGCGTCGCGAGGGATGAACAGTACCTGGCAGCACTATACATTGAAGTTCTAGGCATGTCAATATCTGTCCGCGCGTGGAGGCGTCGCCGTACTTCTGCCGGGCCGATCCACTTGCCTTTTTGCCGCGCCCGGAGAGCGCGGGTGAGCAGCCGCCACCCCGGCCCTGCGCTGCAGGGGACGAACGGCCATTCAGGTTCTCAGATCGACCGCTGCTCCGGAGTGGCAGTCCTTCGCCCCGGAGCTTGTGGCCGTTGAGGTTGCGGGCAGCAGTTCAGTCCTTCCGTTGACTTGTGCTACCTCCCCTGCCAGCAGCGCTGACGGGGTGCCGATCGGCACTCCGTCAGGGTCTTTCCTGGCTCACCTGCTCTCCCCCGGCAACAACTCCCTCCCATCTGCCTTGTCTAGGGGGGTGTTGAAGTTTATCTTCACAAACATCAAAGTTAATCTTCAACCCGATAAATTTCGTTGAGCGCTCCACTTCCGATCGAAATCGCCCTGGCCGCCGTTGGGCAGCTTCTCCACACGGTCGGCGAGCGTGTCTCCATTGTAGTGGTCGGTGGGGCCACCATGAACCTGTTGGGAATCGTTCGCCGCAGCACGCGCGATGTCGACGTAATCGCCCGAGCATACCGGGACGAGGAGGGGAGATTGCATCTAGTGCAGGCTGAGCCATTCCCACCGAGCCTTCAGGTCGCGATTCGCACGGTGGCCCGGGACTTCGGGCTGCCACAGGACTAGATGAACGCCGAGGTGGGATCGCAGTGGGTCCATGGCCTGCCGCCCTGGATCTCGGAAGAACTCACGTGGCGGTCCTACGGCAACCTCGACGTGGGGCTGGTGGGACGCCGCACGCTGATCGCGCTGAAGCTATTCGCCGCGGTGGATGGCGGGCCCGGCAGCGTGCACGTGCAGGATCTCCTGGCACTGGCACCGACCGACGCCGACCTCGCCGAAGTGCAAAGCTGGGTAACGACGCAGGACGCATACGAAAGCTTCGATGCCATGATCTCCCAGGTGATCGACCATGTCCGACGACATCGTCCGTAGTATCGGCGCACTGGCGCTCGAAACAGCGGTGGAGACAGCATGGGCGCAGTGGAGCTCCCTTACAACTGCTGCCGTCCCTGTAGGGCAGCCATGCACGTGGGCAATCATAGACCCGGAAGCGTTAGTGCTCCTCTCTCTAGCGGCTCGTGACCGGGAGCGACGGCTGAATGATCTCCTCGCCGGATGGGCGCGGGCCGGATCCTCGTTGCTCAGTGTTCAGCGTCTCAAGACGCTCGCCGGGCACTATCCAGCAGCCGTGCGCGAGCAGGTGCCTGACTTTGCTCACTACGCAGCCGACGCCGGCGACCGCCGATGGCTGAGCCACGCCGCCAACCCGGGTGGCATCCCCAAGCCACGGGAAAAGCACACCGGGCCCCTACGCTTAACCGAGGGCCCGACGCTTATGCTCCGTCTGCGCGCGGGGATTGGCGTCGGTGCCAAGGCCGACCTGCTGACGTTCCTGCTCGGCCTGGGTGGTGCGGCTGCTGACCTGAAGGCGATCACCATAGCGACCGCCTATTCAGATCGCGCGATGAGAACTGCTGCTGAGGATATGGCGCTCGCGCGCTTCATCCACGAAATCCAGGGCCCACCCAACGCATACCGAGCGGATCCCGCGGCCTGGGTGCAGGTACTGGAGAGCTACCGGTTGGAGAGCGGGGCCGCACCGTATCCGAACTTGCCACGCTGGCGGTTCTGGTCCGTGGCTTTCGAGTTCCTGACCAGTGTGATTTTTTGGGATCGAGCGGCTCGGCAGGAACAGTGGTCGGGCTACATCGCAAGTAGCCGTGCCCGGGACGTGATGGAGGTGCACAAGTCTCGACTTCGGTACACCGGTATAGAGCTGGCCGGCGGAGCCGGTCTGAGAGGCGCTGAATACCTGGGCTGGTTCCAAGATGTCGTAGGACAGGTATCTGCCTGGACCCAGCAATCCCTATAGGTCAGGCTACGGATGTGACGGGGCAGTAATACAACCCTGGTTCGATCGGGCGTGCAGGCATACCACCCGGGGTCTTGCAGGTCAGGGTTTATCTCCAGCAGGGCCTCGCGTCCCCCACCGTGATTCTCCGCCGCAGATCGATTCGACCTCGCGCTATCTGGTAAGGGCTCTGCAGACCGGATCTGTGTGTGGACACCTTGTGGGTCGGATCCGGCGCCCCGCCTCCCATTGCTCATCCTGCCGGGCGAGTCGCCTCCCTCCCCTCGTCGGCCCTCCCGGCCCGGTTCATGCTCCCCGGAGCAGCGCAGGTCAGCGCGCCACCTTTGCAGCCGGTTCGTGGATCCCGTGTCCCGCGCAGACAGCCGGCCTCCGAGTGCCCCCTCGCCCGCCCGCCTGGACCTGTGCGACGTGGGCCGCGGGAGCACGTTCCGTGTCATCCTCCCGCTGCGGCGGGAGGGGTCCTGAGCCGCCCCGCACGGGGCGGCCATCACCAACGTCTGCGCGAGCGGGACATGGCCAGGACGAACGCGGGAGACCGAAGCGGCCCCCTTGGCCCGGAGCAGGTCCCGACGGGCGTTCCGGGGCTGGACCGGCTGCTGAGCGGCGGGCTCCGCAGGGGATCGCTGCACGTCGTGCTCGGCGGCCCCGGGGCCGGCAAGAGCGTGCTGGCCCACCAGATCGGCGCCGGCATGATCCGCATGGGCGGAAAGGTGCTCTACCTCACGGGGCTCGTGGAGACGCACCAGACGCTGATCACCCAGGCCCGCACCTTCCGCTTCTTCGATCCAGCCTTCGTGCCGGGCGCCTTCTACTACGCCGGCCTGTACCCCACCCTCGCCGGCGGCGGGCTGGAGGGGGCCGGGGAGGAGATCCGTCGCCTCGTAGTGCATCACGCGCCGTCGCTCGTGATCCTGGACGGAGTGCACGCGCTCAAGGACGCCGCCAGGGACCGGCTCGACTATCAACGCTTCATGCACGGGCTGGAGGCGCAGGCCGCTGTCGGCGGGGTGACGACGCTGCTGCTCGCCCACCCTCCCGAGGGGGGGATCGCCTCCGACCCGACCTTCACCATCGCCGACGCCATCTTCGAGATGGGGACGGAGGAGGTGCGCCTGCGTCAGGTGCGGATGTTCTCGGTGGTGAAGCTGCGGGGGGTGGCGCACGTCAGCGGGCGCCACGCCTTCCGGATCACCGCCGAGGGAATCGAGATCTACCCGCGCATGGAAGCCATCGTGACCAGCGCGGCGACGGTCTCGGACTCGCCCCCGCAGGACGCCTCCGACGAGATGCTCGACCTGCAGGTCGACGGGCTGGCCGGGATGCTAGGGGGAGGGCTGGCCCGCGACTCGGTCACCCTGATGGTGGGAACGCCGGGGTCGGGGAAGACGCTCCTCGGGATCTCCTTCCTCACGGCCGGCGCGGAGGCGGGCGAGCCCGGCCTCTTCTTCGGCTACCACGAGGCGCCGCAGGCGCTGCTCCAGAAGGCCGCCGCGGTGGACCTGCCGCTGCGGCGCCACATCGAGGAGGGGCGGATCCATCTGTACTGGAGGATCCCAACCGAGCTGCTCGCGGACCAGGAGATGCAGCGGCTCCTGGAGATGGTGGAACGGCACGGCATCCGCCGCGTCGTGATCGACGCGCTGGAGGACGTTCGGCAGGCGGTGATCCCCCGGGAGCGCGAGCTCACCTTCCTCTCCGGGCTCACCCACCGGCTGCGGGAGGCGAGGGTCTCCACCATACTGATGCAGGACCTGGAGCGGATCGTGGGGTTGAACTTCGACCTCCCCATGGCCGAGCTCTCCGCGATGCTGGACAATGTGCTGCACCTGCGCTACGTGGAGCAGAAGGGGGAGCTGAAGCGGCTGATCTCCGTCCTCAAGGTGCGTGCGCGGGAGCACGACCACCGCCTGCGGGAGCTCCAGATCTCCGGCAAGGGGCTGAAGGTCGGGAAGCCGTACGACCGCCAGGAACTGGTGCTCACCGGCCTGGGGATCTCCCGCTGAGCGCCCCCGCCATGACCCGCGCGCCCCGCATCCTGGTCGCCGACGACGAGCCGGCCATCACCGTGCTCCTCGCGCACATACTGGAGCACAGCGGCTTCGTGGTGTTCCGCGCGCACGGGGGCGTGGAGGCGCTGACCCTCGCCCGCGCCGAGCGGCCGGACCTGGTGCTGCTCGACGTGATGATGCCGGACCTGGACGGGCGCGACGTCTGCCACGTGCTCAAGATGGACCAGGACCTCCGTGGGATTCCGGTCGTGCTCTTCAGCTCGGCCGACGAGCAGGACGTCCACTGGCGGGCAGCCGGCGCCGACGCGTTCCTCCAGAAGCCCTTCGACATCCGCTCGCTCCCCGCGTTCGTGCGCGACCGGCTCGGCGGCGCGCCATGACCGACCGGCGGCCCGCTTCGACACCCGAACCCATGAGTCCCTCGGGGAACCCCGCCCCCGCACACCGCGCCATCGAGGCGGTCTGGCGGATCGAGTCCGCGAAGATCATCGCCCGCTTGGCGCGGATGGTGGGTGACGTGGGGCTCGCCGAGGACCTGGCGCAGGATGCGCTGGTGGCGGCGCTGGAGCGGTGGCCGGAGCAGGGCGTCCCGGACAACCCCGGGGCCTGGCTCCTGGCCGCCGCCAAGCGCCGCGCCATCGACCTGCTACGGCGAAGAACGCGGCTCGATCAGAAGCACCGCGAGCTGAGTCACGAGCTGGAGGCCGGGCGAGAAGCGATCGAGGAGGACCTCGTCGCCGCGATCGACGACCCGGTCGGCGACGACCTGCTGCGCCTCATCTTCATCTGCTGTCACCCTGCCCTCTCTCCGGAGGCGCAGGCCGCGCTCACGCTGCGGCTGCTCGGGGGGCTGAGCACCGAGGAGATCGCTCGCGCCTTTCTGGTCCCGGTCCCCACCGTGGCCCAGCGGATCGTCCGGGCCAAGCGGACGCTGGCCGAGGCGCGCGTTCCCTTCGAGATCCCCCGCGGGGCCGAGCTGGGGGCCCGCCTGGCATCCGTGCTGGGGGTGATCTACCTGATCTTCAACGAGGGGTACCTGGCCACGGCCGGCGAGGACTGGGTCCGGCCCGCGCTGTGCGAGGATGCGCTCCGCCTGGGCCGGGTTCTGGCCGAGCTCGCGCCGGCGGAGCCGGAGGCGCACGGGCTCGTGGCGCTGATGGAGATCCAGGCGTCGCGGCTGCGCGCGCGGGTCGGCCCCGCGGGCGATCCGGTGCTGCTGATGGACCAGGACCGGGGGCGGTGGGACCAGCTCCTGATCCGGCGTGGGCTCGCGGCGCTGGAGCGAGCAGAGGCGCTCGGCGGGGCGCGGGGCCCCTACGTGCTCCAGGCCGCCATCGCCGCCTGCCACGCGCGGGCGCACAGCCCGGAGGAGACGGACTGGGCGCGGATCGCGGCCCTCTACGATGCCCTCGGTCAGATCGCGCCGTCTCCCGTCGTGGAGCTGAATCGCGCGGTCGCGCTCGCCATGGCCTACGGCCCGGCGGTGGGTCTCGAGCACGTCGACCGGCTGGTGTCGGAGCCGTCGCTCCAGGGCTACCACCTCCTGCCGAGCGTACGCGGTGACTTCCTGGCCAGGCTCGGTCGTCCCGAGGAGGCGCGGACGGAGTTCGAGCGCGCGGCGGCCCTCACCCGCAACGCGCGCGAGCGCGACCTGCTGCTCGGGCGCGCCGCCGAGTGCGCCCGGGTCTCTCCCGACCGGCCGGAGCCGCCGCGGTGAGTCCCTCGCTCCAGGTGCGGGCCGAGGGTGCTGGGGCCGGGGGTGCGGCGGGGGTATCCGGGCCGCGGAGCTGGAGAAGCCTCCGTGCGCGTCACCTCCGCGACGTTGTCCCCGGGCTCCTCGTCGATCAGGAGGTTGAGCGGGTCGATCCCCGCCCGGGCCGGCCTCCCCGGCACCGTCACGGTGATGCGCTGCCCGCCGGAGCGGACGCGGTGCGTGCGCAGGTACAGCGGCTCGCCGGGGCCTCCGTCCGCCGCGGCTGCGAAGACGCCGACTTCGACCATGTCGTCCATGAGAACCCCGGTCTCGACGCCCAGGGTGTCGACCACCACCTTGCGCGCCCGCACGTCCAGCGTCACCCGCCATGTGCCCGCTCCGGCCGGCTCCGCCGTGGCCCGCTCCGCCGCGAGTTCCCAGTAGGTGTTCGCCTCGAAGAGGTCGGTGAGCAGGTACCGGAGCGAGTCCGGCGTGACCGCCTGCAGCTCCCGGTAGAGGTCGAGAGAGGTCGGCAGGGGGGGCGCGTCCGTGCCGTGCTTCGCGAGCAGGCGCCGTAGCGCGGCGTTCACCCGCTCCCCGCCGATGTACTCGCGCAGCGCGTACATCGCGAAGGGACCCTTCCGGTAGGCGAGGAACCGGTCGTACGCCCGGAGGAGCGGGACGCCGGCGCGCGCGCGCGGGGTCAGGTACGCCTCCCGCATCAGGCCCAGGAGCCGCGCCAGGTGCTCGCGGCCGTACGTCTCCTCCACCACCGCCATCGCGGAGTACCACGCCAGGCTCTCGGTGAGCAGCGGGGCGCCCTCTACGTCCGCGGGGGTGAGCTGGTTCCCCCACCACTGGTGCGCCACCTCGTGGGCCACCACCGCGAAGGGGAAGTCCAGGTCCCGCGGATCGTCCTCCGGGTTGAAGAGGGAGAACCCCTCCTGGTACGAGATGTTGATGGGGTAGGCGTGCAGGGTGGGCCCGGGCCCGGGGTGCTCCACGAGGCGGATCTGGCCGTGCGGGTACGGACCGTAGTGCTCGGTGTGGTAGTCCAGCGAGGCCCGTACGCTGCGGATCATGCGGTCCAGGTTCCAGGCGTGGCCGGGGTGGTGGAAGATCTGGATCGCCACGCCGTTCCACCGCCCCTCGCGCACCGCGTAGGCGGCGGAGAAGAGGGCGTAGTCGTTCCGGATCGGGGCGTCCGTCGCGTAGTGGAAGTAGCGGCGCCCGCCCTCCGTCCACGTCCGGCGCAACCGGCCGGGGGCGACGGCGACCTGGCCCCGGTCCGTGCCCACCACCGCTTCGAAGGCGATCCGCTCGGCGCCGGCCATGTCCCGGCGCGCCCCGGCGTCGTGGAGGGAGCGGACGGCCGGGCGCGGGGGGAGCCCGTGCGCCCTGCGGTCGCCGGCGCCGCTGAGCTCGCGGCCCGGCTGGTAGCCGATGGCGGGCAGCCAGTCGGAGCCCCTGAAGTACGTGCTGTTCGCCGCCACGGAGGGGACGACGCCGCTGTTACGGAGCCGCTTCGGTTTGTAATGCACCGCGAAGCCGAGCCGCAGCGAGTCGCCGGGCTGAAGCGGTCGCTCCAGGGCGTAGATCCGGGACCAGCGATCCTCGTCCGCGACCACGAGCGCGGCCGCCCGGTCG
>DATAAL010000750.1:0-5165 GCA_036260145.1 Longimicrobiaceae bacterium
GTCCAGGCTGCTCGTCGCCTCGTCCAGGATCAGGATCCGCGGGTCGGCCAGGAGCGCGCGCGCGATGGCGATCCGCTGCCGCTGCCCTCCCGAGAGCCGGATCCCGCGCTCCCCCACCACCGTGTCATACCCCTGCGGGAAACCGCGGATGAACTCGTCCGCGTTGGCGATGCGGGCCACCTCCTCGATCTCCTCGCGCGACGCGTCGGGCCGCGCGAAGCGGATGTTGTCCGCCACGGTGCCGTCGAAGAGGAAGTTGTCTTGGAGCACCACGCCGAGATGCGCGCGGTAGTCGCGCAGCCGCAGCTCGGCCAGGTCGGTCCCGTCCACCTCGATGCGCCCCTCCCGGGGCCGGTTGAAGGCCATCACCAGCGAGACCAGCGTGCTCTTCCCGGAGCCGCTGGACCCCACCAGCGCGGTGGTGGTCCCGGCCGGCGCCTCGAAGTCGATCCCCCGGAGCACCGGCATCCCGGGGTTGTACTCGAACCACACGCCGCGGAAGGCCACGTCGCCACGGAGCGACTCTACCGGGAGGGCACCCTCGCTCTCCTCGTCCTCGGTGGGCGTCTGCCGCAGCTCGCGGATGCGGTCCAGCCCCGCGAACGCCTCGCTGATCTGCGTGCCGATGGAGGCCGTCTGGAACACCGGCGCTGCCAGCAGCCCCGAGAAGAAGACGTAGGCGAACAGGTCGCCCAGCGTCATGCTTCCGTTCAGGATCGCCCGGCCCCCCATCAGGATCAGCACCGTCCCCACCACCCCCACCACCACCGTGGCGAAGGAGCCGACCGCCGACACCCCGGTGATGGAGCTGGCGATGTTGCGGAACAGGCGGTGCACCCCCTTGGCGAACACCCGCTGCTCCCGCTTCTCCGTGCCGTACGCCTTGACCACCCGGATCCCGCCCAGCGTCTCGGCGAGGCGCCCGGTGACCTCCGCCTGGATCACGCTCCGCTCGCGGAAGATGGGGCGCAGGCGGTTGAAGGCGTACGCCAGCCCCCCGCCGAACAGCGCCAGCACCGCGATGCTCACCAGGGTGAGCTGCCAGTTGAGGTAGAGGAGCACCCCCAGCGCCAGCACGGCGGTGAAGATCCCGCCCACCAGCTGCAGGATCCCCGTCCCCACCAGGTTGCGGATCCCCTCCGCGTCGTTCATGACGCGGTTGATGAGGATCCCCGACTGCGTGGAGTCGAAGAAGCGCACGGGCATGCGGGTGACCCGCTCCTGCACCGCGCGCCGCATGTCGGCGATGGCGCGCTGCGCGGCCACGCTGATCACCTGCGACAGGGCGAAGCCGGTGACCGCCTGCACGATCGTGGCGACGCCCACCGCCGCGGCCAGGGGGACCAGGAGCTCGTGCCGCCCCTTGCCGACCACCTCGTCGATGAGCCACTTGGAGCTGGCCGGGAGCACCAGCGAGGCCAGGCGGCTGACGAGCATCAGCACGAAGCCGATGCTCAGCGAGCGGCGGTGCTGCCACATCAGCCGCCGGGTCTCCGCCCAGGCGGCGCGGCGGTCGTACTTGGGCTTCTTCGGGTCGGGCTTCTCTGCCAACGTGGGATCCTGGGTTGTGGGGCGGCGCGCGGGCCGCTGCTCCGGGACCGGCTGCGCGCCGGCCCCGCTCCCGCTTCCGGGAGGGTCGGAGATCCGAATACCCCCGGCGCGCGGAGCGGGTCCGCCCTACCGCGCGCGCTGCAGGCGGAGGATCACCGTGTGCCGCTTTCCGGCGTCCAGCGCCACCCGCTCCCCGCCCGGCAGGTACCCGGCCTGCTCCGCCGTCACCGTGTAGCTCCCCGGGGGGAGCCCTGCGAACTGGAACCCCCCGGTCTCGCTGGTGCGCGTGCTCCCGCGCACTCCGGCGGAGTCCGTGCGCGCCACCGTCACCGCCGCCCCGGCCAGCGGGTTCCCGGCGCGGTCGGTGACCCGGCCCACGATCGATCCGGGTGCCTGCTCCGCGGCGAGGGCTGCCAGGAAGAGGAACCCCGCGAGCCCGAGCGCCCTCACCCGTCCGAGCGCTCGACGAAGGTGGATTCGGGTGCGCATCTCTCCTCTCCTTGTCCCGCTCCCTCCGTGTGGGCTACGCCCGGCGGCGCACCTCCGCGCCGCACGCCCCCCGGTGCCCCATCCGGGCGAACACCGAGCGCCACACGTCCTGCATGGTGACCCGGGCCAGCACCGCCTCCATGGCGGCCTGCGCCTCGCCGAACACCTCCACCAGGGAGGCCTGGATGTTGGCGCCCACGCCGCAATCCTGGCAGGGCGGCTGGGCATGGAGGGCGAAGAGGTCGTCCGAGCTCTCCACCGAGCGGTACACCTCCAGCAGGGTGATCTCCGCCGGATCGCGCGCCAGCCGGGCACCGCCGGCCGCCCCCGGCTGCACCTCCACCAGCCCGGCGCGTCGCAGCGCGCCGACGATGCGGCGCACCACCACCGGGTGAGTGTTCACGCTCCGCGCGATCTGCTGCGAGCTGACCGGTTCGCTCCTGCGCCAGGTGAGGATCGCCAGCACGTGCACGGCGACCGCTACCCGGCTGCTCATGGTCGACATCTCAGGGCCCCCTGGTTATCTGTAACCAGGATAGTTGCGAATCCCCGGGGTGTCAAGCATCGCGCCGCCCGGGGTTCCTGTGGAGAGCGTCGTTCCCCGGGGAGGGCCCGGGCGCGGGCGGGCCTTTCCCGGCGGCGCTCCGCAGCTTATCCTCTCCGCCGTGCCGGCTGCGATCCCGCAGCGCGAACCCGCGTCGGCGTCACGTCGACGACAAACGAGCGAGGAGGCGAGGATGACCACGCACCATCACGACGGCGAGCGCCCGGACCTGAAGGGCGCCTTCCTGGGGCTGGGGATCGCCCTGGTCTGGCTGCTCATCGTGGGCGGTATCTCCTACTTCTGGGCGTTGAGCTGACCCCGCCCGGGAGCGGGCAACCCGCGCCTGATGTCGGAGTACACGCACGCCTCCGGGCTGGGCTTCCGGGAGTCGCCGCCCTCCTGACCTGCGGGAGCGGAGACGACGATCAGGCAGGGACCCGCTCTCCCGCGGTGTCCAGGGGCCCGGCCGTCGTGCTCAGCAGCGTCACCACGCAGTGGTCCGCGTTTGGGAGGGAGACCGTGACCCCGCAGTCCAGGTAGCCTGACAGACGGACGCCCCCCAGCGTCCGGGTGCCCTTCTCTACACCGCGGTGAGCTCCCAGGGCCGCGCCCCCTTCCGCGTCCGCTCCAGGGCATCCCGCATCAGCATGGCGTGATAGTTCACCTCCGGCTCCCCCGGCGCGGGGCGCCGCTGCACGTACTGTCCGTCCGCCCCCAGCTCCCAGGCCAGCCGGTTGTCCCGCAGCGCGCACTCCAGGATGCGGACCAGCCGCGCCTGGAGCGACGGGTCGGCCACCGGGACCAGCGCCTCCACCCGCTTCTCCAGGTTCCGGTACCGCCAGTCCGCGCTCCCGATCAGGATCTCCGGGTCGCCCCCGTTGCGGAAGTAGTAGATCCGGTCGTGCTCCAGGAAGCGCCCCAGGATGCTGATGACCCGGATGGTGTCGCTGTACCCCAGGACGCCGGGGCGCAGGCGGCAGTGCCCGCGCACCACCAGGTCGATCTGCACCCCGGCCCGCGAGGCGCGGTACAGCTCCTGGATGATCTCCTCGTCGTCCAGGGCGTTCATCTTGGCGATGATCCGCCCGTCGCCGTGCTCCCGCTGCCGCTCCGCCTCGCGGCCGATCTTCTCCTTGAAGACGCGCCGCATGTCGCGCGGGGCCACCACCATCCGGGCGTACTGCTGGTCCGGGGCGTACCCGGTGAGGAAGTGGAACAGGTTGACCAGGTCGAAGCCGATGTCCGGATCGCGGGTCAGCAGCCCCAGGTCGCTGTACAGGCGGGTGGTGCGGGCGTGGTAGTTCCCCGTTCCCACATGGCAGTAGGTGTGGGGACGCCCCTCCTCGTAGCGCACGATCAGCGTCACCTTGGTGTGCGTCTTGAGCCCCACCAGTCCGTACGCCACGTGCACCCCGGCGTCTTCCAGCACCTCCGCCCACCGCATGTTGTCGGCTTCGTCGTAGCGGGCGGCGACCTCCACCAGGGCGGCCACCTGCTTCCCCCGCTCCGCCGCGCGCATCAGCGCCCGCACCACCGGGGAGTTGGGCCCGGTGCGGTAGAGCGTCTGCTTGATCGCCAGGACGTCCGGGTCGTCGGCGGCCTCGTCCAGGAGGCGCTGCACCGTGGCGGAGAAGGAGTCGTAGGGGTGGTGGACCAAGAGGTCACCGCGGCGGATGATGGCGAAGATGTTCTGCTCGTCCTCGGTCTCCCCCTCGTACAGGAAGGGCTCGGGGACCACCGGCTCCCAGGGAGGGTAGCGGAAGGTGGGGAGATCCAGGTCGGCCAGGGCGGCGCAGTCGGCGGGGGCGATCAGCCCCTCCACCTCGTACACCCCGGCCGGGTCCAGCTCCAGCTCGCGCAGCAGGAGCTGCCGGATCTGCTCGGGCATCTCCCGCTCCACCTCCAGCCGCACCACCGGGGCGAAGCGGCGCTCGCGCAGCTCCTCCGAGATCACCTCCAGCAGGTCCTCCGCTCCCTCGTCGCCGCGGTTCACGTCCGCGTTGCGGGTGATGCGGAAGGCGTGCACGCTGACCACCTCCAGCCCCGGGAAGAGGGTGCCGACGCTGTGCTGGATCACCTGCTCCACCGGGACGAAGTGGAAGGGGTGCTCCGACTCGGGGACGGCGAGCCAGCGCCCCGGGGCCGTGGGGATCTTGATCCGGGCGAAGTGCAGCGAGTCGCGCGCGGCGTGCCGGAGCTGCACGGCGAGCGAAAGGCTCAGGTTGGAGATGAAGGGGAAGGGGTGCCCGGGGTCCACCGCCAGCGGGGTGAGCACCGGGTAGATCTGTTCGCGGAAGTGCCGGTTCAGGGCGTGGAGCTGCCGGGCGCTCAGCTCCCTCAGGTCGGAGACCACCACCCCGGCCTCGCGGGCCAGCAGGGGGCGCAGCTCGCGCTCCCACGTCTCCGTCATGGCCGCCTGCATCCGGGTGGCGGCCTCGCGGATCAGCTGTAGCTGCCCGGTGGGGGTGCGGCCGTCGGGGGAGCGGGCGGCGACTCCCGCGGCTTCCTGCCGCCGGAGCCCTCCGACGCGGCTCTGGAAGAACTCGTCCAGGTTGCTGGCCGCGATGGCCAGGAAGCGCAC
>DATAAL010000751.1:0-5552 GCA_036260145.1 Longimicrobiaceae bacterium
TCCCTGCGCATCCGGATGCAGCCATGGCTAGCGGCGGTGCCTATGGAGGCCTCGTTGTCGGTGCCGTGGAAGTAGTACCCGTCGTACATCTCCAGCTTGGCCACTCCCAGGACGCCCTTGTGCTTCCGCTGCGGGCTCCCCCAGGGGGGGATGTAGATGGTCCCCCCGCGGATCGGCTCCCGCCCGGGGGGGAAGCCCGCCAGGGCGTTGGGATGGGCGTTGCTCATGTCCACCACACGCAGCCCCCGATTGCGGGCGATCTCGATGTAGTGCCAGTTGGGCGGAACCCACACCGGGTCCAGCTCCTTGTGCGTGATGGCCATCTTCCCGCGGGGGGTCTGGAAGCGCATGGTCTTCCCTCCCATCACCAGGGTCTTACCGGAGCCCACCGCCACCGGGGCGGAGAAGAGGGTGTCGTTCCCCTTGAGGTACACCACCTTGCGCTCGGCGATGGAGACCACTAGGTACGGCCGGTCGCTGGGCGCCATCTCGGCCTCCCTGGCCTCCAGGGTGCGGGCCCGCTCCTCCATCTCGGCGACGCTCCGGGCCGCCCGCTCCTGGAGGAAGCGGAGGGACTCGGTGTCGTGCGAGTACGCGATCCGGGCCACGTCGCGCTCGAACCGCTCGTTCACGGCCCAGGCGGTGGTGGCGACGAAGAGCCCGGCCACCAGCGCGACCAGCGCCAGGAGCGCCAGCGTGGGCCCGCGGTGCTCGAAGGAGATCCGCCGCAGGCGCCCGGGCGGAGTGTAGTTCCGCCGCTCGGGACCGCCGGTCCGGGTGGTGCGTGGGTTCATCAGTCCTTGCTCCCGCTAGTAGATGAAGACCGGGGTGTCGATGCGGACAGCGTCGAAGATGGCGCGCAGGTCCCGCTCGCGGACCACGAACGACGCCGGCTTCACACCCTCCGCGAAGGGTCCCGCCTCCGGCCTGCTGTAGATCTCCGTCCCGTCGTCCAGACGCAGCACGTATTCACCGAGCGCTCCCTCGACGCGCCTCTCCTCCTCGGGGGGGACGGGCTGCCCCCGCGCGACGTACACCCACTCCGGAATGGTGTAGGTGGGGGAGACCTGCTTCTCCCGCACCCGCCGCTCCCCCAGGGCGCGGACGAAGCGCCAGGTGCGTCCGTCCGGGGCACGGACCGTGGAGTCGGGGCCGATCTGCACCTTGACGGCGCGGAGCGTCGCCCCCCCGTGGCGCAGCGACAGGGTGGAGTCGTCCGTGCTCAGCGCCAGGTGGAGCCGCTTCTGCTCCAGGCTGCGGATGCGCAGCTCGCGGCGCAGGAGCGCGACTGCCAGCTCGGACCGGGCCGCCTGCGACTGCAGGATGCGGTCGCGCGCGGCCCGCTCGGCGGCGGTCATCCTGCGGTTCAGCTCGCGGGCCTCCCCCTGGTAGCGCGGGATGCGCGCGGCGACCACCCCGGTGGCGGCGGCGAGGAGCAGGAGCAGCGTCGTCATCCCCCAGAAGAACACCGGATGCTCGTGGCGTAGCCTGGAGAGGCCCCTGCGCGGTTCCGTCATGGTTCGGTGTACGCTCGGGAACGGGTTGCCCGCGGGTTCACCCCGCCGCTGAGCAAGACCCGTTCCGGGACCCGGGGTGCCCGGAAGGGCGGCTTCATGTATTTAATTGCCATACACTTATGGTCTACCCGGGGGGCCTCGTGCGGTTCCGCTCCTCCCGGTCGGCGTCGTCGTCGGAACGTGCCTTGCAGCACCCGGCGCCCCGGGACCACAGCCACTGCAAGGGGCCTATGGGCGAGACGGCGGGCGCGGAGCACACCGGGGCGGCGTCCGGATCGGGGCCGACGCGCTCCCGAGGGGAGCGGAGCACCGACCGGGAGTTCGCGGTCGGGCTGGCGCGCGCCTTCGGGGGGGCGATCTTCTTCTCGCTCCCCCTCCTCATGACCATGGAGATGTGGTGGCTGGGGTTCTACATGAGCCGCCTCCGCCTCGCGCTCTTCATGCTGGTGATGATCCCGCTGCTGGTCGCGCTGGACCACTACTCCGGCTTCAAGGAGACCTCCTCCTGGAGGGAGGACGTGGTGGACGCGATGGTGGCGTACGGGGTGGGGTTCACGGCCTCGGCGCTGGTGCTGGCCCTCTTCGCGGTGATCGACACCTCCATGCCGCCACGGGAGATCGTGGGGAAGGTAGCGCTCCAGGCGGTCCCGGCCAGCTTCGGAGCCGTCCTCGCCAGCAGCCTGCTGGGCGGGGAGGGGAGGGCGGAGGAGGAGCGGAAGCGGTCCGTGGGCTACGCAGGGGAGCTGCTCTTCATGACGGCGGGTGCGATGTTCCTGGCCTTCAACGTCGCTCCGACGGAGGAGATGATCCTGATCGCCTTCCAGATGACGGAGTGGCACGCTCTCGCCCTGGCGGGGACGTCGCTGGTCCTGATGCACGCCTTCGTGTACGCGGTGGACTTCCGGGGGCAGCACGTGGTGCCGGAGGGGACTCCCGGCTGGAGCCTCTTTTTCCGCTTCACCGTGGTGGGGTACGCCATCGCGCTCGGGGTGAGCGCCTACGTCCTCTGGACCTTCGGACGGTACGAGGGGGTGTCGCCGGAGACAGCCGCCATGCAGAGCGTCGTGCTCGGCTTCCCGGCGAGCCTGGGGGCCGCGGCCGCCCGCCTGATCCTCTGAGGCGAACGGCAATGGACGGGGAGCCGAAGGGGCGCAGGTCGGGGAGCCACGAGGAACCGTCGGTGTGGGAGTGGGTGACCGCCGCGGGGGGAACGCTCCTGGTGCTCGGCACGGTGGGGCTCATGCTCTCCGAGGCGCTCCGGGGGGAATCGACACCCCCGGACGTGGTGGTGAGCGTGGAGCGAGTCGAGGCGGTGGAGAACGGCTTCCGGGTGGAGTTCCGGGTGGAGAACCGGGGTGGGGAAACGGCGGCGGGGGTGAAGGTGGAGGGGGAGGTGCGGGGCGGCGGAGGGACGACGGAGACGAGCGAGATGACGCTGGACTACATCCCCGGGCGGGCTACGCGGCGTGGCGGGCTCTTCTTCCGGGAGGACCCCCGCGGCTCCGGCCTCACCCTGCGGGCCAGCGGCTACGCCGAGCCCTGACGGCCGGGCTGGCGCGGGGCGCGGCGCGTCCCCATCTTGCGGATCCGATCCCCTCCCCGGCCCGGTTCGCCATGACACGACTGTTCTGGACCCTGGGGTGCGTCTTCGCCTTCCTGGCCGTGGCGGCGGGGGCGTTCGGCGCGCACGCCCTCCGCTCCCGGATCGCTCCCGACCTCCTCGGCGTCTTCGAGACCGGGGCCCGCTACCAGATGTACCACGCGCTCGCCCTGCTGGCGGTGGCGTGGGCCGTGGAGCGGTGGCCCGGGGCAGGGGTGGCGGGATGGGCTTTCGTCGCGGGGATTGTGCTCTTTTCGGGAAGCCTGTACCTCCTGGCGCTGACCGGGGTGCGCTGGCTGGGGGCCATCACCCCGCTCGGGGGCGTCGCGTTCCTCGCGGGGTGGGCGCTCCTGGCCTGGCAGGCGTGGCGTGGGGGGGCGCCGGGGACGTGAGGTGGGGATCGTACCGGAGGGGGAGTGTCCTTTCCGGGTTACACCTCCGTCCCCGCCGGAGTCCGCCGTACGGGGAGATCCCGTGTCCAGAAATCGCAAATAAATTTCCGACAATATGTTGAGTCGCCCGGTCACCCGGGAATGTTTGTTGCCGCGTGGGGGCGCAAAGGGATCCGATGGGTATCCAGAGGGTACCGGAGTCCGGCATATTCACCTCCACTTGCACCACGCCATGAGAGCTCTTCCGAGTCTTGGCCTGATCGCCTTGCTGGCGGCGTGCGCGGTCCAGCCCGCGTACCGCGCGGAGGGCCCGTACCCTTCGGACTCCCCTTACGGGGCGCCCCTCCGCGCCCGGATCCTCAGCGTGGATGGCCGGCTGAGGGTGAGCACGAGCCGCCCGGCGCACACCGCCATCTTCGAGATCGTGCCGGGGCAGGGGGTGGGTCTCCTGTACCCGGCGTACCGGTGGGAGGACAACTACCTCTCCGGGGGGGTCAACGCCCTCTGGATCTCGCAGACCCGGCCCTACTACCCCTACTTCCAGTCCGCCCCGTCGACGTTCTCGAGGAGGGGGGTGCCGCGGTACCTGTACATGATCGCATCGGACGCGCCGCTGCGCCTGTCGCGCTTCATCGAGTCGCCCGGGCTGCTGCGCAGGTCGCTGGGCATCGCCCAGTTCGCTTCCGTGAACCCGTACAGCATCCTGGATCAGCTGGCCGGTCTGGTGCTTCCGTTCGACGAGCCGGGGGAGTGGACGGACGACCTGTTCGTCATCTGGCCGGAGCAGTACTACGACACCCGGTATCCGGCGGCGCAGTGGCTGCGCGTGCAGTGCCCCGACGGGAGGATCGTCTCGGGACCGGCCTACTATGTCCTCGCCGCGTGCGACGCCACCAGGAATGTCCCGCCACTGCGGACCAACCCCCGGGAGCCCGGGCAGCCCGGCGACACGACACAGGTCCAGGAGCCGACCCGCAAGCGTCCGGAGCCGCGGGGCACCGAGCCGGGGAGCAGCACCGAGGGGGGAACCCGCATCGCTCCCCGGGCCCCGATCATCGAGGTGGTCCCGGAGCCCACGGAGCGGATCCGCCCGACGCCGGAGGAGCGGCGCGGCCCGGCCGAGCGCCGCTCGGCCGAGTGGGCGCGGATCTCCGAACGGAACGAGGGTGCCCCGCGCGGGGCGGAGTCGCGCGACGACCCCCGGGTCGAGAGCCGGCCGGAGACTCACGAGGAGCCGCGGATCGAGGCGCGCCCCGAGCCGCGCGTGGAGCCGAGGCAGGAGCCGCGTGCCGAACCCCGGCAGGAGCCCCGCTTCGAGCCGAGACCGGAACCCCGTATCGAGCCCCGCCCGGAGCCGCGTGAGACGCCGCGCGTAGAGAGCCCACCGGGACCCCGGGTGGAGTCTTCCCCCCGGGTGGAGGCCCCGCGCCCGGAGCCCCCGGCGCCCCCGCAGCCGTAGGCCCGGATCGAGCCACGCACCCCGGTCTCCGGGAGTAGCAGTCCGCTCCTCACCCTCGCGGGGGTGGGGAGCTTTTCACGGGGAGGTGAGATGCTGAAGGTGATCCAGGAGGAGGTAGTCGCCTGCCGCCGCTGTCCCCGGCTGGTGGAGTGGCGGGAGCGCGTGGGACGGGAGAAGCGGCGGGCGTACGTGGACCAGGAGTACTGGGCCCGCCCGATCCCCGGCTTCGGCGACCCCGACGCGCGGCTGCTGATCCTGGGGCTGGCGCCGGCGGCGCACGGCGGCAACCGCACCGGCCGCGTGTTCACCGGCGACCGCAGCGGAGACTGGCTCTACGCCGCGCTGCACCGCGCCGGCTTCGCCAACCAGCCCACCTCCACGCATGTGGGCGACGGGCTGGCGCTGGCCGACGTGTGGGTGACGGCCACGGTGAAGTGCGCCCCGCCCGACAACAAGCCCGCGCCCGACGAGCTGGCGCGGTGCCAGCCGTTCCTGCTCGACGAGCTGCGCGCGCTGACGCGCGTCACGGTGGTCGTGGCGCTCGGACGGATCGGCTGGGAGAACTACCTGCGTGCGCGAAAGGC
>DATAAL010000752.1:0-9710 GCA_036260145.1 Longimicrobiaceae bacterium
ACCGGAGAGGGAACCGGCGGAACCGACCACCTCCTACATCTATACAGCCTCCGGACACGCCGTCAACGCCTGGTAGCTATTCGCCGATGACCTCGTAGCGGGCAGGGGGGTGCTCCACGGGGGTGGGGGAGAGCCGGTACAGCTCGCGGAGACGCCCGGCCGCCGCCTCCCACCCAGTGGCGGTGCGGGCGTGGATCTCGGCCAGGGGCTCGCCGGGGGCCACCTGGTCCCCGATGCGGGCGCGGAGGACGATCCCCACTGCAGGGTCCACGGGGTCGGACTTGGCGCTGCGCCCGGCTCCCAGGGTGAGCGCCGTCTCCCCCACGCCGCGCGCGTCCAGCCCCACCACCCAGCGCTCCCCGTCGGCGTCGGACGCCAGTTCGCGCACGTACGGGGCGCGCGGGAGAAGGCCCGGATCCTCCACCACCCGCGGGTCTCCGCCCTGGGCGTGGATCAGCTCCGCGAGGGTGTCCGCTCCCGCACCGGAGTCGCGCAGCTCCGCGAGGCGCCGGCGGGCCATGGCGGCGTCCAGCGCCAGGCCGGCCATGACCAGGAGGTGCGTCCCCAACTCCAGCGTCAGCTCCCACAGCTCGGCGGGGCCTCCGCCGCGCAGCGTCTCGATGGCTTCGCGGATCTCCAGGGCGTTCCCCACCGCGCGCCCCAGCGGCTCCTCCATGGGGCTCAGCACCGCCCGGGTACGCCGCCCCGCTCCCTCCCCGATCCGCACCAGTGCCTCCCCCAGCCGCCGCGCCTCCTCCAGCGTCGGCATGAAGGCGCCCGCTCCCCACTTCACGTCCAGGACGATGGTCCGCGCCCCCGCGGCCAGCTTCTTGGACATGATGCTCCCGGCGATCAGCGGGACCGACTCCACCGTCCCGGTCACGTCGCGTAGGGCGTACAGCACCCCGTCGGCGGGGACCAGCTCCGGGCTCTGCCCCACCAGGGCGCACCCGATCCGCTCCACCTGTGCGCGCATCTCGTCCAGCCCCAGGCTCACCCGGAAGCCGGGGATGGACTCCAGCTTGTCTAGCGTCCCCCCGGTGTGTCCCAGCCCGCGCCCGGACATCTTCACGAACGCCGCCCCGGCCGCCGCCATGAGCGGGACCAGGACGATGGAGGTCTTGTCCCCCACTCCCCCGGTGCTGTGCTTGTCCACCGTGGGGCGTTCCAGCCCGCTCCAGTCCAGCACGACGCCGGTCTCCACCATGGCGCGGGTGAGGGCCAGCGTCTCCGCCTCCGTCATCCCCCGCCAGCACACCGCCATCAGCCAGGCAGCCATCTGGTAGTCGGGGATCCGTCCGGCGACGAACCCCTCGCACAGGAAGCGCAGCTCGTCGGCGGTCATCTCGCCCCCCTGCCGCTTGCGGTCGATCAGCGAGACCACGCTCGGGGCGGGGGCCGGGGCGCCGGTCATCCGCGGGGTTCCCGGGAGCCGAGGCGGCTCTCGTCGAAGGCGCCGGGGAGCATCTCGCGCATCGTGGCCTGGCGGTGGCCCTCCCTGTCGGGGGTGACCAGCACCATGTCCGGGCCGAACTCGTAGAGCACCTGGCGGCAGGCACCGCAGGGCGAGCAGGGGACCCCGTCCTCCGGCCCCACCACCGCGACGGCGCGGAAGCGGCGGACTCCCTCGGATACGGCCTTGCCGACGGCGACGCGCTCCGCGCAGTTGGTGAGCCCGTAGGAGGCGTTCTCCACGTTGCACCCGGTGAACACCTCCCCGTCCTCGGCGAGGAGCGCGGCTCCCACCGGGAAGTGGGAATAGGGGACGTAGGCGCGGGCGCGCGCGTCCCGCGCGCGGCGGAGGAGCATCTCGGCAACCTCCCGGGGGAGGGATGCGCGTGGTTCGGATCCGGTCAAGCGAGTGTCCCTGGATGAAGAAGCCGGGCCACGGAAGGTCCCGTGGTCCGGCGTAAATATACGTCTCGGCTCCGGAGCACGCACGACGACCCCGGCCGGCAGGCAAGCTGTTGCAGTTCGAATCAGCCGCTCCCCCGCCGGAGAGACCACTCGAAGCTGTCCGTCACCTCGCGGAGCAGGCGCTCCACGGCATCCCCCGGGTGCGGGAAGAACAGGACGTCGCTCAGGGTGTTGAGGGCGCCCCGGACGGTGCTGAACTCGTCGGCGAAGCGGAGGAACAGGTCCCCCATCCCGTGGCGGAAGGCGAGGTCCATCCCCGCCGCGGTGCGGAACCCGATGGCCCCCATCTCGTCGTAGTAGGAGAGCGGGGGCGCACCGCGCCGCCGTACGCGGTGGGTGATGTGGTCCGGGAAGACTCCCGCCAGCCAGAGCGCGAAGTTCCCCAGGTGCATGCGGAGCTGGAACTCCCGCTCCCCGCGCGCCCGCTCCAGCTCCAGGAGGATGTCGGCCAGGTAGCGGAAGTGATCGTCGCCGTCGCGGTCCACGCGGTGTGCCCGTCCCGCGTTCCCGAACTCCAGCAGGAGGGCGGCGGTGTAGTCGGCGAGCTGGCGGTCGGCGAGCTCGCGTTCCAGCAGGGCGTGCCGCACCAGGAGGTAGAAGACCAGGGGAGCCGGCGCCAGGCTGATTCCCCCCCGCTGGAGGAAGCTACGCAGCAGGCGGGGGTCGTCCAGGAGGGCGTCGAGGCCCTCCTCGCGCAGCCTCTCCTCCCCCCCGGGTCCAGCCAGGGCCAGGAGAAACTCCGCTTCCCGCCGTCCGAACGAGGCTCTCACATTGGGTCTGATCATGCATTCCTCCAGGGTTCCGTGCGATCCACCACCTGCCTTCCTCTACTCCCCGGGCCCTCCCGATGTTTCCAGACCTCCCCGTTTCGGCGCGCCGGAGCGGGATGGTCGTCGTCCGGGGGCGGCGGCGGACGTGCCCTCCACCCCCCGGATTTTGCAGCGGGCGTGCCAGTGCGTCCCGGGTCGGCGCCGCGGCTCCGGGCGGCATGGGGTATGCACCGCGCCGGGGCACGTTTTCAGGGGTGCCGCGCGCCCACCGGGAGCGTCCCGCCGGGCCCGAGGGACCGAAGCCGCTGATCCAAGGTGCGTCACCTGACCGTTCCCAGCCAGCCCTGCCACCGGGCGCCGGCGTGCCGGAGGACGTGAACCGCCCCGCCATCCCCCCTCCGGCCGTCCTCCTGGTGGACGACCGCGCCGAGAACCTCCTCGCCCTGGAGGCGGTACTGGAGCCGCTGGGCTATCCCCTCTTCCGGGCGGAGTCCGGGGCGGCCGCGCTGCGCAACCTGCTGGAGCGCGACTTCGCGGTGATCCTCCTGGACGTGCAGATGCCCGGGATGGACGGGTTCGAGACCGCGCGCCGGATCCGGACGCGGGAGCGGTCGCGGCACACCCCCATCATCTTCCTGACCGCCATCGACACGAGTCCCGAGCGGATCCACGAGGGGTACGCCGTGGGGGCGGTGGACTTCATCTCCAAGCCCTTCCACCCGGACATCCTCCGCTCCAAGGTCCGCATCTTCGTGGAGCTCGAAGCCAAGACGCGGGAGGTGGCGCGGCAGGCTCGACTCCGGCAGGAGGCGGAGGTGGGGCGGGCGGCGGCGGAGGCGGCCGCCCGCGCCCGGGGCCGCTTCCTGGCCAACATGAGCCACGAGCTGCGCACCCCCATCAACGCCATCATCGGGTACTCCGACCTCCTGGACCTGGGACTCCAGGGCCCGCTGACGGAGGGGCAGCGCGCCTACCTCTCCAAGCTGCGCTGGAGCAGCCAGCACCTCCTCGGCCTGGTGAACGACGTGCTCGACTTCTCCAGGGCGGAGTCGGGGACGGTGGTGGTCTCCCGCGAGCGCGTCCCGCTGCGCGACACCGCGGCCAGCACCCTGGCAATGATCGCCCCGCAGGCGGAGGCCAAGGGCGTGGAGCTGGTGGAGGAGTACCCCTGCCCGCCGGACACGGCGTACCTGGGCGACGAGGACCGGGTCCGGCAGATCGTCCTCAACCTCCTCTCCAACGCGGTCAAGTTCACCGACCCCGGCGGTCGGGTGACCATCCGGTGCGGCACGGCCTCCGAGGACGCCGCCGGGGACCGACCCGCCGGCCAGGGTCCCTGGACCCTCATCGAGGTGGAGGACACCGGGGTGGGGATCACTCCGGAGGACCTGGCCCGCATCTTCGATCCCTTCGTACAGGTGGACGACACCCAGACGCGCCGGGAGGGGGGGGCGGGGCTGGGGCTCACCATCAGCCGGACCTTCGCCCGCCTGATGGGGGGAGACCTCACCGCCCGGAGCCGCGTGGGGACGGGCTCCGTCTTCACCCTCTGGCTCCCTGCTGCCCCCGCCGCCGCGGAGCGCGAGGAGCTGGTGTGGCCCTCCCGGGCCGGCGAGGTCCCCGGCCTGGCGGCCGCCGGACACCTGCTGCGGAAGCGGGCGGACGAGATCGTGCGGCGCCTCGCCGACCGGGTGCGCGCCGACCCCGCGATGCCGGGTGCCCACGGAGCGGACCGGGCGCAGCTGGAGGATCACATCTCCACCCTCCTGCTGGAGATCGGCAACGCCCTGGTCACCCTGGACGAGAGCGGGGGCGAGCCCGCCAGGATGCGCGACGGGGAGAGCATACAGCGCACCCTCGCCAAGCTGCACGGGGAGCAGCGCGCCCGCCTGGGGTGGACGGAGGAGGAGGTACGGCGGGAGTGTCGGATCCTCGCGGAGGAGCTCGAACGGGTGCTGCGGGAGGAGGGCGACCCCTCCACCGACCTGGACCGGGTCCGGGGGATCGCCGCCCGGCTGCTGGACCGGGCGGAGGCCATAACCCTGCAGAGCCTCGGCCGCCACACCGTCCCGGACCGGCTGATCGCCGGGACGGAGCGGATGATCGACCGTACCGCCGGGACCATCCGCCACGCCCGCGAGCAGGCCGCCGCGGCGCGGGGCGCGGGGCCGCCGGGGGAGGAGGGGGAAAGGTGATCCGCTTCGGCCCCGCGGGGTGGTCGTACCGGGACTGGGCGGGGATCGTGTACCCCCAGCCGCGTCCCCGCGGGTTCGACCCGCTGGAGTACCTGGCCGGGTACTTTGACACGGTGGAGGTGAACTCCACCTTTTACCGCCCCGCGCGGGCGTCGGCGGCCCGGTCGTGGCTGGAGCGCACCCGCTCCAACCCCGACTTCCGCTTCACGGCCAAGCTCTGGCAGCGGTTCACCCACCAGCGGAAGGAGACGTGGACGGCAGCGGAGGTCAGCGAGGCCCGGGCCGCACTCGATCCCCTGCTGGAGGAGGGCCGCTTCGGCGCGCTGCTGCTGCAGTTCCCCTGGTCGTTCCGCCGCACCGACGAGAACCGGGAGTGGCTCGGCGACGTGGTGGGCACCTTCTCCGACTTCCCGCTGGTGCTGGAGGTCCGCCACGCCTCCTGGAACGAGCCGGAGTTCTTCCGGGAGCTGGCGGACCGCGGGGTCGGCTTCGTGAACATCGACCAGCCGCTCTTCCACGACTCCATCGCCCCCAGCGCGCGCGCCACCTCGCAGGTGGGCTACATCCGGGTGCACGGGCGCAACTACCGGGAGTGGTGGCGCAAGGACCGGCCCCCGGAGGCGCGCTACGACTACCTGTACTCCGCCGAGGAGCTGGAGCCCTGGGCCGAGCGGGCGAAGGAGATCGCGGAGGAGCCGGGGACCCGGGAGGTCTTCGTGGTCACCAACAACCACTACCGGGGGAAGGGGATCGCCAACGCCCTGATGCTGAGGTCGATGGCGCAGGGGAAGAAGGTCCCCGCGCCCCCGGAGCTGTTCGGGGAGTACGGGGAGGTGCTGGAGAAGTACGCGCGCCCCGCGGAGCCGGAGCGAGGAGAAGAGCTGCCCTGAGCGGTGGACCGGGACGCCTCCTCCGCAGGCGAGAGCCCTCCGGTGGGCGGACCCCATCGGAGGACTCTCGTCATCTGCTCGCCCCTGCGCGCGGACGCAGCCCTACCGCAGCTCCACCGACACCTGGTCGATATACACCTGGTCGGTGGTGAGCACCGCCGTGGGCGTCACGTCTTCCGTGTAGCCGCGCGGGATGAAGGTGAGCGTCAACGCCTGGTCGCTCCACAGCCCGCGCGTGCGCAGGAACGCGTACACGCGCAGCAGGCTCAGCCGGCGGTTGTTCCCGCCGTGCACGGTGTGATCCGTGTCGTCCTCCTTCGGGATGCCGAAGAAGTCCAGGTTCCCCACGAAGTGCGGGCTCGTGTACGCGGTGTCCCCGGCCGCCCCCGAGAGGTTGGCGTACACCTCGTAGTACACCTTCGGCTCCTCCAGCAGCACGATCCCCTGCAGGTGCACCACCACGTCGTTCCCGACGGTTCCCTCCTCGAACCTCCGTAGCGCGTCCCCGGCCTCGGGCGGCAGCGGAACCTGCATCGCCGCCGGCCGCGCACCCAGCTTCGATCCCGTCCGGAGCGCGGTCAGCGTCTGCACCTCGGCCAGCGGCGGACGCCGGCCGATGCGGGCGGCCAGCAGCGCCGCGTCGCCCTGCAGCTGCGCCACCAGGGTGGGCTCCGATGCGTCGAGCAGCGCGCCGCTGCATTCGATGTAGCGGTAGGCGAGCTGCTCCGCCGTCCTGACGATCTCGTCGCCCTTCATGCGTACGGTCTTCCCGTTCTCGTCGTAGAAGTTGAACTCCCGGTTCCGCCAGTCCGAGTCGGTGGGATTCTCCCGTCCACCGCCCAGGGCCAGCCACACCTCCCAGAGCCGGTCGATGTTGGCGTGGTGGAGGTAGAAGATGGGATCCAGCGCCGAGGTCTCCACCAGGCGCATGTAACCGCCCACCCCAACGTGCACCATGCCGTGGGGGGTGCCCTCGAGCGCGGTCTGGAAGCTCCAGAACGAGGTGTGCGGCATGGCCGCGCCGGAATCGACCGCGCTGGCCCTCAGCGGTTCCCCGGTATTGACCGAGGGGTCGCGCTCCGGTACGAAGAGCGGGTTGGTGACCGGGCTGGGCGGCCAGCGGAAGGGCTCCGGGAGGTCGCGCCGCCCGGTCGGCGAGTATCCCCAGTAGGGCAGCGCGAAGGTCGGCACGCCGGACGCGGCCCGCGCGATCCGCTCGAACCAGTAGATGTATCCGGTGCCAGGACAGGAAGAAGCGCGTGTTGTGCTGGCACTGGTTGGAGATCATCTCCGGCAGCCGGGCCACGGTCCAGTGGATGGCCCGCTGCGCCTCCCAGCTCGTGGGGTTCGTCGGCAGCCGGGACTTCATCACCGCCACCGCCGCACGGTACGCCTTGAGGTCCTCGCTGGCCTCGTTGAGGCAGTAGATGTCCTGGCGCAGGAAGATGCCGTTGGCGTCCAGGTCCGCCATCACCATCTCCTCGATTCTGGAGCGCGGCGTGATGGGTGAATCCATGCAACTCGCCAGACCGAGCCCGCCCAGTCCGCCCAGGGTCGTGCGCAAGAAGTTCCTGCGGTCGATGCCTCTCATGGCCTGCCTCCTTCACCAGGGGTGGTGAGTGCACGGCGGACGGAGTGTCCCGCCCCGGATCGGGGAAGCCTCATCCATGCGGCACCCGGGACCCTGGGGGCTGGATACAGGGCGGCCGAACGCCTCGCGAGCCGGGGAGTGCTCCGTGCAAGTTCGGGCTCCCGAAACGAGAGGTCAACGTTTTTGTCCGGATTTGTGTTGTAGCCCTCGCGCAGCCCATGGGCAGCGCAAAGCGAGTGTGGAGCCCGTCCCAAGGCAGATGGAAATGCGTGGATTGCGCCGCTTTCCGCGGCGGGGTGAGGAGAAAATGCGGCTGGAGTGGTCCCTCTGGTACCCCCTCAGCTCGCGGGGGAGACCCCCGCGCGGGGGAGGGTCAGGGTGAAGACCGAGCCCACCCCCGGCCGGCTCCGCGCGCTCAGCTCCCCTCCCATCGCGCGGGCGAGCCGGCGGCCGGTCGCGAGTCCCAGCCCCACTCCCGCGCCGTCCGGCGTCGCGGGGCGGGGACCCACCTTCACGAAGGGCTCGAAGACCGTCTCCAGCTGCTCCGCCGGGATCCCCCGCCCCGTGTCCGCCACCTCGATGCGGACCTCCTGCTCCCCCGCGCTCCAGCTCAGCAGGACCTGCCCCCCGCGGTCCGTGAACTTCACCGCGTTGGTCAGCAGGCCCAGGACGATCTGCTCCAACCTCTCCCGGTCCGCGTGCACCGTGGGGTCCGGATCACCGGAGCGGTAGCCGTAGATCACACCCCGGGCGGCCACCTGCGGCGCGATCCGCCCCTCCATCGCGGCGAGGGTCTCGTTCACCGGGACCGCCTCGATCCGGTACGATACCCGCCCGGCCTCGATCCGGGCGAAGTCGTGGATCCCGTTGATCATCGCCAGGAGGTGCTGCTGGTTCCTCCGGATCCTGCCGAGGTCTTCCCGCTGCTGCGCGGTGATCGGTCCATGGATCTCCAGGTCCAGGAGGTCCACGTACCCCCCGATGGCGTTGAGCGGAGTGCACAGCTCGTGGCTCAGGCCGGCGAGCAGGGCGGACCGGGCGGCGCCGGCCTCCTCCGCCTGCGCGCGGGCCCGCTCCGCCGCCTCCGCCTGGACGGCGAGCCGCGCGTTGAGTGCCCGGATCTCGCGCTCGGCAGCGTCGAGCCGCTCGCGCGCCTCCGCCAGCTGCATAGCCAGCACTCCCTCGCGGTCCCCGGTGCTCCCGGGGGCCCGATCACCCGGAGCATCGGAGCCGTGCGGCTGGGAGGTAGGAGTCATACGAACAAGGTCAGCCATGGCTCGAAGCTGCTCCGCGCTGCGTGTGGGGTGCGCCTGGAAGGTTTCCTCGTCCATGGATCCGGGATCGGCAAGATCCCTGCCGGGCTTCGGAGGGGGTCCGGGAGGAGGGGGAGAATTCCGGGAATCGATCCGGCATATCCTCCTGTAACGGCATAGTATCCAACAGACTACCGGATGGCCTCCTCGCCCAACGACTTGCGTTTCATGCGCGGATGCATTACTTATGGAGTATCCGGTATCGCACCGTGACTCCCCTCGCGGACCGACCCGGTCTCCCTGCTGTCCTCCGCCTTCCCTTGTACACCCCCTGGGGGTGCTCCATGGCCCCGAAGACCATACTCCTCGTCGATCCCCACAAGGACAGCCGCGTGGTGTACGCCACTATGCTCTCCCGATCCGGCTTCCAGGTGCTGGAGGCCGCCGATGACGAGGAGGGGCTGCGCATCGCCCGGATGCAGGGCCCCGACCTGATCCTGACGGAGCTCTTCCCGTGGAACCGCTCGGGGAAGATGCTCCCCGAGCGTCTGCGCGAGACCCGCGAGACGGAATCGATCCCGGTGATCGCGCTGACCGCCCACATCCTGGTGGAGGACTGGGCCCAGGTGCTGGGGCGCTGCTGCAGCCGCGTGCTGACCAAGCCGTGCGGCCCCCGGCGCGTGCTGGAGGAGATCGAGGGCGTGGTCTTCTCGTCCCGCATACCCGCGGCCTAGCCGGTCCGCTCCCCGGCGGCAGCTTCCGAAAGCCGCAGGCAGCGCCGACAGCCCCGACCCCCCGCGGGGGTCGGGGCTCCGTTTACCTGCGAGTCCCCCGGTTAGAACGTGGCCGTGGTGGGCTCGAGCGGCCGGTTCACGGGGACCGCGTCTCGGCACAGCGCCCACAGGTCGGACTCCGACCGCTCGCTCCAGTCGAGGGGCATGGGGGCCAGGCGCCGCTTCTCGGTGTCGCACTGGAAGCACAGCCACCCGCCAGCCATCTCCTCGGGGAGGTGGCTGGCGGTGGAGGTGCTGTGATACTGGCCCGGGATCACTCCCCAGACCTGCCATTCATTCCCCTGCGGATCGGTAAAGCTT
>DATAAL010000753.1:0-10754 GCA_036260145.1 Longimicrobiaceae bacterium
GGGGCCTTCTAGCGGAATGCGGCTCTGGGAAGGTGATCTTGCATCTAGAGATATTTGATAAACCTGGAGTTGCCCCGGTCGCGCGACACCCAAATAAGGCGCATCGCCCCGCATCGCCAGGAGGCGGCGGATCTTGCGTAAATGCTCGTCATCACGAAGATGGTCCCTATTGACCAAGAACATCAAAGGACTGTCCTGCCACTCGTAGACGCCGAACAACGCTTCTAAGTCGTCGTCCCCGGCGGTGCGGGCATTTAGCAGCGTGGCATAGGGCAGCAGGTCTGGATCGCTCTCATCGAACCGATGAAGCGCATCGAGGTCCGCCCCGTACTGGTTGAGCGTGGCATCGAGGGAGTTCATCGTTGAGGAGGTGATCGCCATGCTATCGGATCCGAGGTGTCCGCTGCTGTTGTGAGAAAGATGCTTCGGTAGCCGCAATCTGCGCCGATAATATGCAAATATCGGCGCAGCCCGGTATCAGCCCCCGGCGCAACCCCGCTCCGGTAATCCCACTACTACTTCTCGATCGGCGCCCGCACCATGTTCCCCCACTCCGTCCACGAGCCGTCGTAGTTGCGCACGGTCGGGTATCCCAGCAGGTAGCGCAGCGTGAACCAGGTGTGCGACGACCGCTCCCCGATCCGGCAGTACGCGATCACCTCCTCGTCGCCGCGCAGCCCCGCCTCCCCCTCGTAGATGGCCCGCAGCTCCTCCGCGCTCCGGAACTCCCCGGTGTCCGGGTTCACCGCGCGCGCCCAGGGTACGTTCTTGGCCCCGGGGATGTGCCCCCCGCGCAGCGCCCCCTCCTGCGGGTACTCGGGCATGTGCAGCTTGATGCCCTTGAACTCGTCGGGGCTGCGCACGTCCACCAGCGGGCCGTGCCGCTGGATGTGCTGCATCACGTCGTCGCGGAAGGCGCGGATCTCGTCGTCGCGGCGCTCGGGGATCGGGTAGTCGCCCGGCGGGTAGGTGGGCACCTCGGTGGTCATCGGCCGACCCTCGTCCTCCCACTTCTTCCGTCCCCCGTCCATCACCCGCACGTTGGCGTGTCCGAAGAGCTGGAACACCCAGAGCGCGTAGGTGGCCCACCAGTTGTTCTTGTCCCCGTAGAACACCACCGTGGTGTCGCGGGAGATCCCCTTGTCGCGCATGAGCCGGGCGAAGTGTTCCGCGTCCAGGTAGTCGCGCTGCAGCGGGTCGTTCAGGTCCGCGTGCCAGTCCACCTTGACCGCGCCCGGAATGTGCCCCGTCTCGTACAGGAGTACGTCCTCGTCGCTCTCCACGACGCGCACCGTGGGGTCGTCGAGGTGCTGCGCCACCCACTCGGTGGACACCAGCGCCTCGGGGTAGGCGTAGCCGCGGGTCTCGATCGGCTGGCTCTGGCTGGACATCGTATCCTCCTGGGAAAGAATCGCTCGGACCACCCCCGGTCCGCGCATCGGCGAAAACGAAAGCGCCCGGCCCGCTCAGGAGAGCAGACCGGGCGAGCCGCCGGGAACGGGTCCCGGCTCGATCACGTGCGCATCGCCGCGCGCCGCCCCCCGTCCGCCTCCCCCGGGGGGAGCCGGAAACACGTACGGGTACACGAGGCGCGGGGCGACGGGACGCGGGTCATGGCGCACACACTACGCAGCGCTCCCGGGGCTGTCAAGCCGTTCCGCCCTCCGCCTCCCGCACCGCCCGCTCCGCCGCCTCGAAGCCGATCCGGGAGTGCGTCCCGTCGCAGAACGGCTTCTTGGTGGACCCCCCGCAGCGGCACAGCGACACCCGCTTCTTGGCGGAGATGTCGTACTCGTTCCCGTCCGCGTCCACGATCCGGACCGGCCCCTCCACCGTGTAGGGGCCGTTGTTGTTGACCTTGATCGTCACCCCGGTTCCGTCCGACATCCTCTCCTCCCGTCGTGATGGTTGCGCAGCGCGCCCGCTTCCCCGTCTTGCCCCGCAAGCGCCGTTCCCCACCCCCGGCGCTCTCAGGCCCCGCCCACGGCGCCGTACATCCACCCGATCCCCAGCGCCACGCTCCCCAGCGCGGTGGCGGCGCGCAGCGTCCCGGCCAGCGCCGGGAAGCGCCCCCCCGCCCGGTCGAACACGAAGCCCGCGGCCGCCGCGTACAGCCCCATCGCCAGGGTGGTCCCCACGCCGAAGAAGAGGAGGTACCCCCCCGCCGTCCAGGGGGAGCGGGTGAGCGCCACCGGGAGGAGGGCGATCAGCGGGGCCGTCCCCGCCAGCCCGTGCGCCACCCCCACCCAGAGCGAGGCCCCGCGCCCCCCGGGGCGGTGGACGTGCCCCGGTGCCGCGTCCCCCCCCGCCAGGGCGTGTGCCCCGCCGTGCAGCAGGCTCCACAGCAGCCAGAGCCCCAGCACCAGCAGCAGCCCGCCGACCCCGAACTCCAGCCCGCGAGCCACCCCTTCCGGGATCCGCACCCCCAGCAGGATCAGCGCCCCGCCCACCCCCAGGATGGCGGCCGAGTGGCCCAGCCCCCAGCGGAGCCCGAACCCCAGCGCCTCCAGCGGGCGCGGGCGGCGGGACACGAAGGTGGTGACCGCGGCCATGTGGTCGGGCTCCAGCGCGTGCGCGAAGCCCGCGACCAGCGCGGTGGCGAGGGGGAGGAGCGTCATGACTGCTCGGTCTCGGGTCCGGGTGCCGTGCCGGGGACGGGGGGCCGCCCCGGTGGTGCACCAGTCTACCGGGCACCGCCGCGGACGTCAATCGGCGCCCCGGAACCGGACATGCTTGTCTTCCCGACCAACATGCGCCATATTGCGCCGCCGGCGCACGGTATTGACCGCGGCGCTGCTCCCCGGTCGCAGTCCCCGTCAAGTTCCGGCACGGCCCCCCCGCGTGACGCGCACGGACCTCGTAGCGTCCATCGTGTGCCGTCCTCGCCGCGCCACCCCGCTGCAACCCCGTACACCGCAGGAGTCCGTCGTGCACCGCATCCTCATCCTCGCCCTCGCCTTCGCCGTTCTCTGCCCCGCCGCCCCCGCCGGAGCGCAGGCTCGCGGCCGCGAGCCCCGCCGCCCCCGCCTGGAGGCCGCCGCCGACACCAACAGCGCCTCCGCCTACTACTCGCACGGTGTCCGGATCCTGGAGCGGGCCCCGGCCGAGGCGGCCGATGCCTTCTACTGGGCCACGCGCCTGGAGCCGGGGTGGGCCGACGCCTGGTACGCCCGCCGCATCGCGCTGCTGATGTCCCGGCCGGAGCGGTTCGGCGACTACCTGCGCGGCGCCCGCAGGGTGATCGAGTCGGCCGAGATGCGCGCCATCGACTCGCTGCACTACCGGGCGCTGATGCTCAACCCGTTCGTGCGCACCAAGTTCGACAAGCAGGCCTTCGAGTACCAGGTCCGGCACGCCGTGAAGCGGGAAAACCCCAACGACAGGATCGACGACTCCGAGCTGGGATACCTGATCGACCAGTTCCTGCGCCTGTCCGGCCCCTCGACCCGGGCATGGGTGGCGTACGGGGACGGCCGCTTCCCCGAGGCCCTCAGCCTGTACGCCACCGCCCTGCGCGGGGCGCGAGGCCGCAGTCGCTCCGGGATCCACGCCGAGCGCGCCCGCATCTTCCTCCTGGTGGGACGTCCGGACAGCGCCGTAGCCGAGATGACGCGCGCCGTGGAGCAGATGCGGGAGCGCGACGACCGGGACCTGGTCTTCCTGTACGAGTCCAAGGCGCTGTACGAGCACAGCATCGGGGTGATGCTGGAGCAGCAGGGCAACGCCGCGGGCGCGCGCGAGGCGTACGGGCGGGCGCTGCAGGAGGACCTGTCGTATTACCCGGCGCACGTGGCCCTGGCGTCGCTGGCGCTGAGCGCCGGGGACACCACCACCGCGCTCAGCGAGATGGACCTGGCGGTGCAGATCCGGGGCGACGAGCCGACCGTGCTGCACACCTACGGGCACATGCTGGCGGCGATCGGCCGTACCGATGAAGCGGCCGCGCAGTTCCGCCGGGCCATCGCCGCGGAGCCCTACTACGCGGAGCCATACCTGCTCCTGGGGATCATGCTGGAACGCAAGGGCGACGTCGCCGGGGCGCTGGAGCAGTATCGCGCCTTCCTGGCGCGCGCCTCCCGCAACCATCAGTTCCGCGTGCCGGTGCAGACCCGGGTGGACCAGGCGGGGGCGGGCGGCGGGACGACCCGGGAGGTGGAGCAGTGAGGCGGGTGCTGCGGAGCGCCGCCGCGCTCCTGGCTCTGGGGGCGGGCGCGGGGAGGGCGGGGGCGCAGGAGCCCTCCGCCCCCCTCCGCCGGCCCACGGCGTACGAGGACCTGCAGATGTTCAGCCAGGTGCTCAACCAGATCCGCGTCAACCACCCGGACTCGGTCGACACCCACGACCTGTTCATGGCGGCGGTGGAGGGGATGGTGGCAGCGGCGGACCCGCACTCCTTCGTCATCCGCGCCACCCGCCTGGCCCCGGAGCGGGAGAGGGCGCTCCGTGAGGGGCGGCTCCACCCCGTCCCGGTGCGCTTCACCTTCGTGGGCGGGTCGCCGGTGGTGGTGGGGGTGGCCCCCGGCTCCGAGGCCGCGCGGGCCGACATCCTCCCGGGGGACGCGCTGGTGGCGGTGGACGGACGGCCCGTCACCGCGGAGAGCGCGGAGGAGCTGGAGATCGCCCTCTCCGGGGAGCGCGGCACCTCGGTGAGGCTCACGCTGGAGCGGCGGCGGGTGGACGGCTCCCTGGCGCGCCTGGAGCGCACGGTGAAGCGCAGCCGGCAGGAGGAGGAGACGGCGGTCCCCACCTCCTTCCTCCTGGACCCCGGAACGGGATACGTGCGCGTCACCACCTTCTCGAACGAGCGCGCGGCGGAGGACCTGCACCGGGCCATCGAGGAGCTGGAGCGGGGGGGAATGAGGCGCCTGGTGCTGGACCTGCGCGACAACGGCGGGGGGAGGGTGGACGAGGCGGCGCGGGTGGCGGGGGAGTTCCTCCCGGCGGGGAGCGTGGTCTACACCGCCGAGGGGCGCAAGGAGGAGCTGCGGAGAACGGGGAAGGTGGGGCGCTCCTTCTGGAGGAGCGAGCGACGCTACCCGATCGTGGTGCTGGTGAACTCCGGGACGGCGAGCGCCTCGGAGCTGGTGGCGGGGGCGCTCCAGGACCACGACCGGGCGCTGGTGGTGGGGCGGCCCACCTTCGGGAAGTCGCTGATGATGCGGGGCTTCCCGCTCACCGACGGCTCGGTGATCATGCTGGTGGTCGGCCACGTGAAGACGCCGTGCGGACGGGTGATCCAGCGGCAGTACCGCAACGTCACCCGGCGCGACTACTACCGCCTGGCCGTGGAGGCGCGCGACACCGCCGGCCGCCCGTCGTGCCGGACGGCCGGGGGGCGCACGGTGTACGGCGGGGGCGGGATCTACCCCGACGTGGTGCTCCCCGAGGCCACGACCCCGCTCTGGCTGGCGCGGGTGCACGAGGAGGAGCTTCCGCTCCAGTGGATCGGTGGGTACGTGAGCGCCAACCCGGGCGCCTTCACCACCCCCGCCGCCCTGGCCGCGAGCCCGGTCCTCCCCGCCGCGGCGCTCGCCGACTTCCGCCGGTTCGCGGCGGGGCAGGGGGTGGAGGTCCCCGCCGGGGCGGAGGCGGACGCCCTGCTGCAGCGCGCGCTGGTGCGGGGGATCGCGGCGGTGAAGTGGGGGAGCGCCGGGTACTACCGCGTCTCCGCGGTGCTTGACCCGGAGGTGGCCGCGGCGGTGGGGGAGTTCTCGCGCGCGGCGACGATCCTGGGGCCGCGGTAGCGGGCGGGGAGCGGAGTGCATGCACTCCACTCCCCGCTCACGTCTCGATGGCGCGCACCTCGATGCGGCTGCCGTACTTCAGGTGCGGACTCTCTCTCGCGATGCGTAGCGCTTCCTCGTAGTCCTTCGCCCGGACGACGAAGAAGCCGGACACCACGTCGCCCCCGGTCGGGGCGGGCGTGGTTCCGAGCCAGCGGCCGCCGTCGTCGCTCAGCTTTTCCGCGGCCACGAGCTGCCCCCTCGTCTCCAGCCGTTCCGCCCACTCGCGGTACTCCTCGACGATCGTGGCCATCGCCGCCTCCGATGGTGCCGGACTGCTCCGCGGCGACTCGTGCAGCAGCAGGAGGAACTGCCCGCGCCCGGGTGCCGAAGGTGTCGTGGCGGCGGTGGGGGCTCGATCGGCCGGACCGCGCCCGATCGTGTAGCCCGTGAGGCCCCCGGTGAGCGCCGCGAGCGCGATGCCGGCGACCAGCGGCGCCCGTCTCCTTGCCCTCGCCCTCCGGGCGAGCCGGTTCATCTCCGTGCGCGCGAGAGAGATCATCGCGTCCACGGCACCCTCCCCGGGGGCCGTGGTCACCGCCGCCTTCAGGTCGATCCAGAGCGCCCCGAGCGCTTCCGCCTCGCCGGCGCAGCGCGGGCACATCCGGACGTGCGCCGCCACCTCCGCCGGGAGCGGGATCCCCTCCACCTCCCGGTCGATCAGCGCGGGCTGGATATCGTCACAGCGCATTGGCCTGCTCCATTCGCGTCATGATCTCGCGCAGCCGGCGCAGCGCACGGTGCACGCGCACCCTCGCCGCGCCCTCGCTGCACTCCAGCACCTCCGCGAGCTGGCGGTACGGCATGTCGCGCAGGCGGCTCAGCACCACCGCTTCCCGCTCCTCGTGCGAGAGCTCGTCCAGCGCGCGCCGCAGCGTCTCGATCCGCTCGGGGGCTTCCACGGTCAGGCTCTCCACGACCGGCAGGGCGTGACGGCGCTCGCGCGCCCGGCGCGCAATGTGGTCGTTGCACACGTTCCGCGCGATCCGGTACACCCAGGTCGCGAAGCTCGCCTCGCCGCGGAATCCCGAGGCGAAGCGCAGCACCCGGAGGAAGGTCTCCTGCGCGAGGTCATCGGCCGCATCGGGGTCGAGGGTGAGCCGCGCGCAGAGCGAGCGGACGTCCGGGTACGCGTGACGGAACAGCACGGTCATGGCGTCCTCGTCGCCGCCCGCCACCCGCAGCATCAACTCCGTCTCCAGGTCGCTTCGTCGCATCCGCTCCCGTCAGGGGCACGCGGTGACGATCAGCACGTCCACGCGCGGCGCCGTGGCCGGCCGCCCGTCCGTGGGAACCGGACAGAACGGGTTGTACGCCCCCGTGTCCACCACCACACCCCAGTCGCCGCTGAACGGCAGCCCGTCGAAGGCGTGCGTGGTCTCGCCCGGGGCGAGGCGCACGGTCACGCCGCGGTGCGTGACGGTGATCGGGTCTGCCCCGCGGTTGGTGACGGAGCGGGGCCGGATCCGGTCGCTCGCGCCCGCCGGCGGGACGGCCATGCTCGCCAGGGAGAGCCGGCCCGCGCACGACGCCCGCTCGCGCACGAAGTTGTGCTCCATCCGGTCCGGATGGATGCTCGTCGTGTCCGTGCCGGGGACGCCGGGCGAGGAGATCACCGTCCTCCCCCGCGCGACGTACCGGGCCTCGGGAGCGTAAGGTGACGTCTGCCTCCCCTGCGAGTCCGTGCGCTCCACGACGGCCGGCGCGGCTGACAGCCCCGCATGGGTGATGCGGAAGCTGTCGCCGGGGCACAGCCAGCCGGGCTGCGCGGAGACGCTGCCCCTGAGCGGGGGCAGCGGCGGTGCCGCCGCCCAGTCGCGCGTCATCACCACGAAGTGCGTGTCCGGCGCGCCCTCGCGGTCCAGGGTGAGGTCCCCGCTGGGCAGGCCGGGCATTGCGAGCGCGCCGCGGGTGAGCCCCGGCATGTAGATCATCAGGTGCGGGTACCACTCCCCGACGCGCCGCCCGCTCGCCCCCGTGTAGATCACCTGGTGCCTGGACATCATGTAGGCGATGGCCGTCCTGGCGGGGGGGCGCAGCCCGCCCTCCGCGTACGCCCGGGCGATCCGGACCTCCACGGAATCCTCGGGGAGGCCCAGCTCGCGCAGCCGCTGCGCCTCCAGGGCGCGGGGGAGGATCGTCCGCGCGGCCTCGGGGTCGTAGCAGATCGGGTACAGGCTCTCCGGGTGATCGCGCCCCACCAGGCACGCCGCGCCGTTGCTGCCGCGCCGCACCCGCTCGAAGCCGCCGCGGCGCAGCACGTAGAGGTCCGCGGAGTCGGAGAGCGAGGCCGGCGCGGCCGTGCGCGCCAGCGCGGTCTCGTACTCGTCGGGAAGGAGCGGAGGGCGGGCCGGCGTCTGTGCCGCCGCCGCGGTGGCCGTGAGGAGCAGGAGGAGTGATCGGTACATCGGCCGGTCCTTTCTCGGGAGGGTTTCCCCTTGGACCGGGCGAACGGACCGAATGTTACAGCCGGGCGACGGGACCCCGCCGGCCCGCCCGTCTCCGTCAGGAGCCGAACTGCGCGAAGGTGACCACGTTCCCCGCCGGCTCCCGCACGATCAGCTCGTCCGCCCCGTAGAACGTCTTCCGCCGGGGCACCACCGGCTCCACCCCCTCCAGCGCCCGCTCCACCACGTCCAGGTCGTCCACCTGGATGAACAGGAAGCTCCCCCCCATCGGGGAGGAGGCGAGCGGCGGCACGTCCTTCTCCACGCTCTCGCGGGTCTGGTACATCACCTCCACCGGGCCGTTCTGCAGGATCACGAAGCCCAGGCGGTCGCCCTCGGGGACCTCCGCGGTCCGGGCGAAGCCCAGCCGCTCCCAGAAGGGGAGCGCGGGCTCGATCTCCTCGACATACAGCACGGGCGTGAGCTTGTTCATGGCACTCGTCGTGGGTGGGGGTGTGGGCCGGCGTTCCGGAAACGGGCTGGGCCACCCAACCCGTGGGGGAGGGTCGGCGGCCGGAGACGAAGATAGCGCTCGCGCGCCGGGGAGCAACCGCACTCTCCGCCATTGTGGCCCCAGGTGATCGGGACTAGCTTGCGGATGACACCATCCTCGCCGGCGATCATGTGGTCCTGAACCCCACCCGGAGCGCCATGAAAACCCGGACGTACGCCCCTCAGCCCTCCCCCAGGCAGGTCGCTCCGGACCCGGCGCTCGCCGCCTCCCGCCCGTTCGCGCCGGCAGCGCCGGAGCTGCGCGCCGAATCCGGGGGGCGCCCGCTCCCCGCGCCCGTGCGGGAGGGGATGGAGCGGTCGTTCGGACACGACTTCGGCCGTGTCCACGTGCACGAGGACGACCGGGCCGGGTCGCTCGACGCGGTGGCCCTCGCGCACGGGGAGGACCTCCACTTCGCGCCGGGCACGTTCCAGCCGCACACCGCGGCGGGGAGGACGCTCCTGGGGCACGAGCTGGCGCACGTGGTCCAGCAGCGCGCCGGACGTGTCGCCGCGCCGGGGGGAGGGGGTCCCCCGGTCAACGTCGACCCCGCGCACGAGGCGGAGGCGGACGCGGCCGGGCGGCGCGCGGCGCGCGGGGAGCCCGCCGGGGTGGAGGGGGCGCCGGGGAACACGGCCCCCGCCGCGGCGGCGCAGCCGGCGGTGGTGCAGCCGGTGCTCGCCCTGGAAGGGGGGAACAACTACCGCCGCAAGGTGCGCCGCCAGATGCAGTCGCTCCTCCCGGCGGGCGCCTTCGTCCGGACCGACCGCCAGACCGGGGAGATGAGCATGCACTACGCCCCCGGCGCCGTGGCCGCGGCGGCCGGACACCACGGGCACGACCTGGTGTCGCGGATGATCGTGAACCAGCACCGGGTCCGTGTCACCCCCACCGACACCCGCAACGGCGGCGTGATCCGGGGAGTACCGGAGAACCCGCAGGCGCCCGGGATCATGCAGGACCCGGGCGGGTGGATCCGCCACCACGCCTACGGGTTCGCGGGCCTCTTCAGCGACCAGTTCAAGCAGCGCCAGGCGTTGTCCGCCGCCGCCGACCCGCAGCGCGGCTCCGACCACCAGATCCACTACGACCCCTCGACCCCCGACCAGGCCCGGCAGGTGGCGGTGCACGATCCGGTGCAGGGGCGCACGGAGACGGAGACCGCTCCCCACAACACCATCCTGGCCCACGAGCTGATCCACGGCGACCGCTCCCAGCGCGGGCGGTTGGCCGCGAATCCCCAGGGATTCGCCAAGTTCGGCGTGTACGACCACGTGCGGGGGGTCCAGCCGGGCGGGGGGCACCCCTGGTGGGACGTGAACAACCCGACGCACGACCAGGAGTTGGAGGAGATGGAGGAGATGGAGACGGTGGGCCTCCCGCCCGCGCCCAACGTGAAGCCGATCTTCGCGCAGCGCGCGACACAGGCCAACTTCGTCCCGGCGGCGAACCACGTCCCGGACCCGGCGGACATCACCGAGAACCAGATCCGCGGCACCCTGGGGCTCCGCAACCGGAGCAAGTACCGGCGGTAGCCCGGCGCCCTCCGCGCTTCCCTCCGGCCCTCCCGCGGATTATCGTGAATCCTGGCTGGATCCCGGAGAGTGCGCCGTTCTTCCCGCTACTGAGGAGGGAGGATGCGACCCCAGGTGTGGCCCGCGTGGGAGGCGTTCCACGCCGCGTCCGAGGCGCGGCGCAGCGACATGCACGACCCCGACAAGGCCGCCGCCCTGGTGGCGGCCCGCGAGGAGCTGGAGCGGAGCCTGGCCGCCGTGCTGGCGCGGGTGGCGTACCGCACCCGCCGGGTGGGGGACCTGCGCCCCGGGCGCGACGGCGGGCACGTGCACCTGGCGGTGGGGGCGGAGGTCTCCCTGCAGGGGTGGCACCGGGCCCGGGGACAGACGCTCTGCGGAGCCCCGCCCGGGCGCTACTCCGGAGACCGCCCGGTCACCTGCGCCGCGTGCCTCCGCCTGCTGGACCGCCACGTGGACCTGGAGCCCGACCCCCCGGCGCTGGCGCTCCTCTAGGGCG
>DATAAL010000754.1:0-5453 GCA_036260145.1 Longimicrobiaceae bacterium
GGAGAGCCGGGGAGACTTCGAGAATGCACTGCTGCTCTTCCAGGCGCTCCGGAGCAGGGATTTCCCCCCTGCCGAGCGGCTGCTCCTGGAGGCCGGCCTCGCCCGCGCGGCGGCGGGTGCCGGAAACGCCCAGCTCTTCGAGGATGTCTGGTCCGCGACCTGGACCCGGGTCGCCGGGCTCCCGGATTCTGAGTGCCCGGCAGGGGTGCTCATTCAACTCGCCCATGGTGCCCTGATCCGTGGCCACCACGACCTCGGAGAGCAGGCGGCTCTACGCGCTCTCACGATCGCATCAGACCGCGGAGAGGCGCACGATCAGGAGATGGCGGAGAAGCTGGTGGAGGCGGCGCAAGCCGCCTCCAGGACCCGCGCGCGGATGGCCGCGCAGCGCGCGCCAGGTCACGACGCACGCACCGCGCACCGCCTCGCACGGGGCTTCGCGTCCGCACTCCGGGGTGGCGCTGCCCAGGGAATCGAGCCGCGCGCACCCCGTGGGACCTGAAGGGCTCCAACCCCTAGTTCCCGTCGCCGAAATAACCGGAGCCGCGGTTCTCAGGGGATGGGCTGCTCGACGTCACTGAATCCGAGGGGGGGACGCTGTGGCCGGTCCCCATGTAAAGCCCGGAGTCGAACCTGGAGCGCTCGGGCGAGCGGACCCGCGCTTCACCGGGTCCAGTGGGGCCGCTGGTGCAGGCAGCCAGCGCGGCGAACGCGGCGACAACTGGGACGAGACGGGTGCTGGTGCGCATAGGAGGATCTCCCGTGGGAAGTTGAAGGCCCGGGAAGGCATCGTCGCCTCCCCGGGCCTTCAACTTAGGTTCAGAATCCTCCGAGCACACCCGTTTTGTGTCACATGTGGAGATCTGGGGCGTACCTGTCCCAGGGTACCGCTATCCACCCTGTACCGTTCTTCATACGGTATTCGGAGCGTCAGTGGCTACCCCCGATGTACCCTGACCCACGGTTCTCCTCGCGGGGCTCCTCGACCGTGGAGACGGAGGCCGTATCGGTCCTGGTCCCGGAGCCGACGTAGGTCCCGATGTCGGAGCTCACGCCGCTGGGGGCGACCTGCCGCTCCGTGACGGGCTGGACAGGTTCACTGCAGGCGGAAAGCACGGCGAGGGTGGCGAGAGCCGGAACGAGACGGGTGGCGCGCATAGGAGGATCTCCGGGGAAAAGATGAAGGCCCGAGAAGGCATCGTCGCCTTCCCGGGCCTTCAACTTAGGCTGGGATTCCTCCTGGGCTCACTCACTTCATGTCACATGGGACGATCCGTGGTACACTGTTCCTACGTGCCGCCATCGCAGACGTTCCGGGTAACGAAGGTAGAATTGGAGCGGTTGCTCGACCCCATGTACCCGCCGTTCAGGAGGGGGGTGTCGGCAGGCGCGGTGGGCAACGTGGGCTCCGCTCCGCAGGCGGCAAGCAGGGCCAGGGCGGCGGCGACGAAGAGGGCGCGAGCGCTTCGCATGCGAGAGGCTCCTGGATGAGGTTGAGGGCTCGGGGAACACCCCCGAGCACCCAACTTATCGGGCCCCTGCCTGCTCGTCATGCGTTTTGAGCTAGGGTGATTTACCTGAGGCAAGCATGCCATATACTCCTTGGAAATTCGGCTGGTTCTGCACAAAGAATGATGCTGGGAAGGGCGCCAAATAACGGCATCCAGACGTGGAAGACTCATGTGATGTAGGAGTGAGGATTATGCAGTTCTCCACCATTTTCTAGTATCCAGGGCCTGAAGGCCCATTAGGACGCCAATAAGTGGCGCCAGAAGTGGCCCAGTTCATCGCGTGTATGCGTACAGGTGGCTTGGACCCGCCGTCGCCGGTAATGCGGGCAAGCCTACATCTGAGGCCGCGAGTACTCCAACCAATGGCTGGAGTATTCGGTTGACGCTATGCTAATTCCACTGCAGCCTGGCACGGAGCAGCCTGGCATTTGCACGATGCAGATCGTCGGCTGTAATTGCCTTGTGCCCGGGCGTCTGACCGGCCTGGCCAGAGCCGTTTGGGACCGAAGCAATCCGCTCTTCTCACAACTTTATCGGCAAATGAAACAACTTCCCGTCGCCATCGTGTTGCCTTGCTTGGACGAGGAGAGCACTCTCCTGGAAACCTGCAGATCGCTCGGTTTTCCCGCAGATGGCGTCGGTCAGGATAGCGACATTCACCTGATCATCGTGGATAACGGCTCCACCGACCGCACCCTGGAAATCGCCGAATTCATTGCCGCCCACTCAGCGCCAGGTTCGGTGCACGTCGTACAGGAGAGCGAGCGGGGGTACGTTCCACCGCGACATACGGGTACGCAACGAGCCGGCGATCTCGTAGAAGCGGCCGGATGGTCGGACATCCTGATCGTCCAGGCCGATGCAGATACGACTTACACCGAGGGATACGTCCAGAAAATGCGGGCGGCCGCCGCCGCTGCTAGGAGCAACGCGCTCTTGGAAGGTACGGCGGAGTTCCCAGCCGGATTCGGCGCGGAGTTCCTCAACTACATTTCACTCTGCGCCCAAGTGGACGAGTGCGTGCTGTCCCGCCTGGGAGTTCCCCCGTCAAGCGACCTGATCTGCACTGATACGGTGTGCGCGTACAGGCTGAGCGACTACGTGGCGTGGGGTGGGCACCTGCGGGAGTACACGAGGAAGGGCGACGAAATCCACGCCGAGACGACTCGCCTCTATTTGCGGAGCCTTACCCTCGGCTCCCATAAGGTCATTGTCCGGGACGCGCTCGCCTACCCCTCCGCCCGCAAGGTGGTACGGCGTCCGGGCGAGGAGTTCGCCACTGCGGGATTTCCGCGGGAGGCATCGTGGCGCGAGGCATGGCGTGCACGGCACCCGGACCGAGTGGGTTTGGAGGATCTGCCTCTTGCTGGTTTGCATGGAGCGGAGTTGGAACACGCGACCCACGTCCGCGAGCGGCACTTGGTTGCCCTCTTCGGCGTCCTTCCCCTGCACGTGTTCAGGGTGCTCGGACGCGACCCTGCTCCTGGGTGCGATGCGCGGCTTCGGACGGTGGCCGCCGAGCTTCCTGCACGCGACATGGAGTCATTGTACCGCAGGCCGGGGGTATTCATTGAGGACGTGCTCGCCTTGGTAGACGCCCCCCGATTCCCGCTATTCGACTAACCAATCCGCGTGCAGCGCTATAACAAGGTCGCCCAGCGGGACCAGCGGTCGAATGGCGGGTAGCCTAGCCGAGACTCAAGGAAATTAGCGGCTCGTAGGGCGAGATCCAGGGAAGGACCGCACGCGGGGCTGCACGGTAGGTGGCAAATGAGGGAGTCACCGAGCCGATATCCCGAAGGATCGATCAGGCGGTAGCGGCCCGCGTACGGCCACCGAGCCACCACGGCCGCATGATCGTCAATCGCGCTCTCCCCGATTTCAGCAACTGCCTTGGAGCAGCAACGGGGGTATCCCAGGAGCAGGCCGAGTTCCAGTTCGTGTGGCTCGGCACGACGGTCCACCTCGAGCACACGCTCCGCTAAGGCGAGCGTGGTCGCTACACAGCAGAACCTGTCCTCATCCACCTCGATTGCGTACCCGTGCCTTGCGCACCAGCGTGAGAGGGCGAGATCCGCGGCACCGCGCTCCGGCATCTTAAAGCGGACCGCCGGTTTCCCACACGTGAGCATGTGAAGAAGGTCGACGCCCGCGGACAGAGGAAGCACCCCGGGCGGAAGCGCTGCGAACGCTGTCTCGCCGGCCGGGGCGGACCGGGAGCGCCAGCGCCGGCCCGATAGTGTGCACCGCCGTATCACTCGCCCAGCACTTTCTGGAGCCCCTCCCGGAGCGCTGGAACAACCTCCGCCCAATGGTCGGCGGGGAAGAAGCCGGGGGAAACAGCCACCGAAACAGCCTCGACCTGCCCCAGCCACCGGACATGGCCCAGTTCCGCGAGGAAACGCCACACCCGGGCCATCACCGCACCAGTCTCTCCCGGAGCCGCCGTTCGCTCACGCAAATCCGAATCACCGTCGTACCGATTGCAGAAGTAGTCGAGATCGATGTCCAGCCAGACCCCTCCCTCCCCCTGCGATGGCAGCTCGGGCGGGAGTGTCCGCGTCTGGCGGAACGCGGGCGTGCCCGGTTCAGGATCCCGGGTGAGTGGCAGCGCGGTGCGCGGAAACCGCACACCACCAAGGTCCACGGCTTCCTTCCGGGGCTGGAGAGCGAAGCTGCGCTCCGCGAGGCGCTCGCCCACATGAACCACCTGGCACCCCGGGTACGCGAGCAGATATGCAGTGAGGAAGTTCCCCTTGCTCACAGTGCCCCGCTCCACCGCCGCGGTGATGGAGGCCGGATCGGCAACGTCGATGTCGATGCCGAAGATGCGGTCACGGAGAAGGCCAAGTCGACCGCCGGGTTCGACGGCCGGTGCCATAAGGTCCGTGTGGTCGTCGAGATGGATCACCCACGCCAGCGGCTTGCCACCTCGCCGCTGCACGGCCAAAGCAGGCGCGACCAGCGCCCATGCATGGACCATGGAGAAGACCACGTCCCGGACGCCCCAACGCGTGACCTCGCGGTACCCCCCGAGGTTCGGCAGCCGGAGCCCGTAGACGCGCGCCGCAGTGTCGGCAACACCCGGATCGACGAAGGTCTGCGGGTCCGAGGTCCAGCACAGCTCGAACGTCCACCCATCCGCGGACTCTGAGACGAGTGAAGGCTGGTGATCCGGGAAGGTGTCGAAGAGCTGATCCATCGCCGCGTTCGCATCCGAGGCGGCTTCTCGGGGGAACACCACTCGCACCAGAGCGGGATCCCCGGAGGAATCCGGATTCCCCGTCCGGGAGAGCGGCTGGAAGTCAGGACTTTGCGCCACGCTTCCACACCAGATATAACTCGCCGCTCGTCCGCCCCTGGACTGGCTTGAACCCGGCACGCTCCAGCGCGATTCGGGAGGCCACGTTCTTCTTTGCGACCGTCGCGTACACCTCGGCGTACGGGCTCAGCTCGGCGGCCCTGCGGAACACGAGCGTCCCGATCCCGCGGCCCCTGCTCCGCTGGTTCAGCATCACTGTGACGGATGGCCGGGGCTTACCGGATTCGGACTCATAGTAATTGATGTAGGCGCGCCCAGCGGGCTCGCCGCGGAACTTCACGTGCCAAAAGAACCCCCCGGGCCCGCCGCCGGTCTTGGGGGAACTCCCCTTGCCTTCGACCAGTTCTACATCCGCCTCGGTGGCACGCGGCTCGTCTGAGGGGACGAAGGGCTTCTTGGGAGGTGCCTTCTTCGCGGGACGCCGTGGGCGCCGGGGAGACTTGGTCATACCGCGGCAGCGAGCAGGTGCCTTCCCGGAGCTCGCATGCGTTCGTCCGTAACGCCGGCAGCCGCCGCGAGCGCATCCACCAGCGACATCCCCCGCCCTGTCAGCAGAGCGAACTCCCGCAGGCACCGGATCCCGTGCGCGGCTTGTTCGGCGGCACGGTCCGCATTGCGCC
>DATAAL010000755.1:0-11498 GCA_036260145.1 Longimicrobiaceae bacterium
GGGGCCTTCGCCAACGACGACGACCGGGTGCCGTGCAGTTGAGCCCGTCGGAGGAGCGGATCAGGGAGCCTCCGCCCCCGTTCCCGGGCTCGCGCACGCGGATGCGGACCCCGGCCGGCGGCCGGCCCGGAAACCGGCGCGGGGCCGTCCACCTCTTCCTGACGGTGCTCGCGCTCGCCTGCGGCGTGCCGGCCTCCCCCGGCACGCTGCGCGCCCAGGAGTTCCACGAGAACGTACGGCACTGGTGCCAGGACTTCTGGATGCTCACCCGCACCGAGATCCTGGAGTGCCTGATGCGCGACTACGCCGAGGCCGACGCCGAGCTGAACCGGGTCTACCGGGCGAAGATGGCGACCCTGAACCCTGCGCAGCGCAGGGTCCTCCTCGCCGATCAGCGGGCCTGGCTCCGGCGCTACGACGCCACCCTCACCGCGTACTACTCCCGGCCCTGGGCCAACCACTCCCGGGTCAAGGTGCTCCCCTCCCAGATCCGGGCGGTGCGCGACCGCACGGCGTACCTGCGCGCGGTCCGGGTCAGGGCGTAGCGCCGGCCGCCGCGCGCATCCGGCGCACCTTTTCCGTGGCGATCCGCTCCCGGCGCGGGTTGGAGTTCAGCTCGAGGAAGCGCTCGTAGGCGGCGATGGCGGCGGCCCGGTCCCCCTGCGCCCACCGCACCTCCCCGAGGTTGGCGTACGCGATGTCCCGCCGGGGATCCAGCCGGATCGCCTCCATCAGCTCCCGCTCCGCCCCCGCCACGTCCCCCGCCAGGAACAGCGCCCACCCCAGGTTGTTGCGGTAGTATGCATTCCCCGGCGCGGCCCGCACGGCGGCGCGGAACCGCTCCACCGCGGCCGGGATGCTCCCGCGCTCGAAGAGCCGCTCACCCTCCCGGTTGAGACCGGCCGCGCCCGTCGCGGCCGGAGAGGACCGCGCCGGGGTGGAAGCGGCGACCCGCTGGGGCGACGCCGGAGCGCGAGGAGCCTCCCGCGCCGGCTGTGTAGTCTGCGGCGACGTCCCGGACGACGGGGCTTCCGGAAGACCGGCGGGGGGCTCCGGCCGCGCGGACCACGGAACCCCGGGTGAGGGTGACCCAGGCCGTGGGGATGCAGTCCCGCCCGGAGCCTCCGACGGGGGTGACTGCGTCTGCGGCGAGGCCGGCTGCGACCGGGTCGGCCGCAACGCCGGGCTCTCCGCCGCCACCCGGCGCTCCGGCGCCCGGTCGCGGGCCAGTGCCCACCAGGCCGCGAGCGCCCCGGCCAGCAGCAGCACCGTGACCAGCAGCGGCACGGGGACCCGGCGGCGCGGGGGACGAGCGGGTACCGGAGGCGGGTCGTCCGCCGGCGTCGCGGCGGCCGGAACCGGCTCGCGCGCAGGCGGCTCGGGAGCCGCCGGCCGTGAGAGCGGTGGCGCGGCGTCCTCGGCCGGGACGGGGACAGGCTCCGGCGCGGGAGGGGGCGCTGGGGGCGGCGCGGCGACTACCGCCGGGACAGGCTCCGGCGCGACGGTAGGCACGGGCGCCTGCCGCATGGTTTCGTAGGCCGCGTCCAGCGCGGACGCCATCGCCCCGGCGTCGGGGAAGCGCTCCTCCGGCGCGAAAGCCAGCGCGCGGAGGATCACGGCCTCCACGTCTCCGGGCACGCCCGGGGCACGGTCGCGCAGGGCCGGGAGGGAAACCGGCTGGCCCCGTCCCATGGTCCGGACCTCGTCCACGCCGAAGGGCCGTGACCCGGCGAGCATCTGGTACCCGATCACCCCCAGGCTGAACACGTCGGAGGCGGGGGTGAGCTCCCGCTGCTCGCGGAGCTGCTCGGGCGAGGCGTACGCGGGGGAGAGCGGGGGCGGCCCCTTGGTCAGCCGGGTGACCGAGTCCTCGCCGGCTTTGACCTGCGCGATCCCGAAGTCCAGGATGCACACCCGGAAGCGGCCCTCCCGCTCCTGCTCGGCGAGGAAGATGTTCCCCGGCTTCACGTCCCGGTGGATCAGCCCCTCCGCGTGCCCGGCGCCCAGCCCCCACGCCGCGTCCCGCAGCACCCGCACCGCCACCTGCGGCGGGAGCCGCCCGGGACCCTGCAGGCGGGCGCGGAGGTCCGCCCCCCGGAGCAGCTCCATCACCAGGAAGTCCAGCTCCAGCTCGGGGTCCGTCCCGAAGTCGTAGACCGTCACCACGTTGGGGTGGTGCAGCCCCGCGGCCAGGCGCGCCTCGCGGTCGAAGCGCCTGCGGATCTGCTCCCGGAGCTCGGCGTCCGAGGTGCCCAGCGTGATGACCTTGACCGCCACCGTGCGCCCCAGCCGCTCGTCCGTCGCGCGGTACACGGCCGCGAACCCGCCCCGGCCGATGACCTCCTCGACCCGGTAGCGGTCCACCAGCGTGCGCCCGGCGAGCAGCCCTTCGAGTCCAGCCATGGTGCATCCGGTTAGGGGGTCCGCCGCCTCCCGCTCCCTCCGACCCCGCCTCCGGCAAGATGCGAACCCCCGCCCTCCCGGCTCCTGGAAGGCCGCTTGCATCATCCCCGGCCGCGCGGTCTCCGGCAGGCATCCCGAGCGGACGAGGAGGGGAGAGTGATCCAGGACCTCTGGTACAAGAACACCGTCGTCTACAGCCTGGACCTGGAGAGCTTCATGGACGGCGACGGGGACGGGGTGGGCGACTTCGAGGGGCTGATGCGGCGGCTGGACTACCTGGACTCCCTGGGCGTGGGGACGATCTGGCTGGCCCCGTTCCAGCGCACCCCCAACCGGGACAACGGCTACGACATCTCCGACTTCTACGCCGTGGACCCGCGCCACGGCTCCGCGGGCGACTTCGTGGAGTTCATGCACCAGGCCGGGAAGCGTGGGATCAGGGTCATCATCGACCTGGTAGTGAACCACACCTCCGACCGGCACCCCTGGTTCCAGGCAGCCCGCCGGGACCCCCGCTCCCGGTACCGGGACTGGTACGTCTGGTCCAGGAAGCGCCCCCCGGACTGGAACCGGGGGATGGTGTTCCCGGGGGTGCAGGAGTCCACCTGGACCCGCGACCCTGAGGCGGGCGAGTACTACTACCACCGCTTCTTCGACTTCCAGCCTGACCTCAACATGGACAACCCCGAGGTGCGCACCGAGGTGCGGCGCATCATGGGGTACTGGCTGGAGCTGGGGGTGGCAGGGTTCCGGGTGGACGCGGTCCCGTTCATCATCGAGACCACCGTCCCCGGACAGGCGCAGGGGGAACTGCACTTCGAGTACCTGTCCGAGATGCGCGGCTTCCTGCAGTGGCGCTCGGGCGACGCGGTCCTGCTGGGCGAGGCCAACGTGCTGCCGCGGGAGAGCCGGAAGTACTTCGAGGGGAGCGGGACGGGGGGGATCCACATGATGTTCAACTTCTGGGTGAACCAGCACCTGTTCTACACGCTGGCCACGGGGGAGACCGCCCCGCTGGAGGAGGCCCTCCGTGCCACCCGCTCCCTCCCCCTGACGGCGCAGTGGGGGCAGTTCCTGCGCAACCACGACGAGCTGGACCTGGGGCGCCTCACCGACGAGCAGCGGGCCCGGGTGTTCGCCCGCTTCGGCCCCGAGGAGCAGATGCAGCTCTACGGCCGGGGGATCCGCCGCCGCCTGGCCCCCATGCTGGGCGACCGTCCGCACATCGAGCTGGCGTACAGCGTGATGTTCTCCCTCCCCGGCACCCCGGTGATCCGCTACGGCGACGAGATCGGGATGGGCGACGACCTCACCCTGAAGGAGCGGGACGCGGTGCGCACCCCCATGCAGTGGTCCGCCGAGCCCAATGCCGGGTTCTCGCTGGCGGAGCGGACGTACTGCCCCGCCATCCGCAGCGGGGTCTGGGGGTACGAGCGGGTGAACGTGGAGGCGCAGCGGCGCGACCCGGGGTCGCTCCTGAACTGGACGGCACGGATGATCCGGCTGCGCAAGGAGTGCCCGGAGATCGGCTGGGGGAGCTGGCGGCTCCTGCGCACCGGCTCCCCCCACGTGCTGGCGATGCGCTACGACTGGCGCGGCAGCTCGGTGGTGGTGGTGCACAACTTCGACACCTCCCCGCGCGAGGTCCGCATCCGCCCGGACGTGGAGGGCGGGGACCGGCTGACCGACCTGCTCCGCGAGGAGGAGAGCCGCGCCGACCGGGGGACCCACCGCATCGCGCTGGACGCCTTCGGCTACCGCTGGTTCCGCGTCGGGGGGCCGAACTACGCCCTGCGCAGGGAGCGGAGCTGAGGGACGGGGTGGCAGCACACCCGCAGCCGAGTAGATTCACCAGACCGCGACCCGCTCCGGTTCCGGCGCTTCCCCACCCGCGGACGGGTGGCGCGGATCCGGTAGCGGGCTCCTCACCCTCCATCCCGGAGGTGTACCATGACCGACGGCCGGTTCGTTGCCATGGCGGGCGCCGTGGCCACTGCCATCGCCGCGATGGCGGGGTACATGCTGGTGCAGCTCCTGGGCGACGCCCCCTGGAGAGACGCCTACGGTGGAGGCGTCGACGCGTTCGGGGTGGTGCTGACCGCCTTCGGCGTCCTGGTCGTGCTGGGCGTGGGGGGCGGCGCGCTGGCGATGTTCCTGGCGACGTTGCGGGAATGGCGGGGCACGGTACGGAGCCCCGCACCCCGGCCCGCCGCCGGCTCGCGGGCCCGCGCCACCCCCGTACGTGCGCGCGCGGCCTCGAAGCCGGCGCGCTGGTCCTCCGGCACCGCGGGAATGGCGGGGACCGAGGGGACCGATGCCGGAGCAGTCGACATCGTCCCGGGGCCGTGGAGCGTGGCGGAGGCTGATACGGGACACGCCCCGGGCGAGCTGGGAGGCGAGTACGGCGGTGACTCCGGCGGCGACTCCGGCGGGGGCGACTCCGGCGGGGGCGACTCCGGCGGGGGAGGCTGGAGCTGAGGGCGGTCTCCACCTGGCGGGCGCCGCCCCGGGAACGTATCCTCGCCCCGGGCTCCCGCACCCGTCTCCCGCATCCCGGTCCGGACATGCTCGCGAAGCTGCGTCCCCGCTCCCTGGCACCGCTCGCCTCCCTGGCGCTCGGCGCGGCGCTCCTCCCCGCCTGCCGCACGCTCGCCCCGGGGGGATCCGCGCCTCCCTTCCGGGTGGAGGAGGCGACCATCGCGGAGATCCACCGGGAGATGCGGGCGGGCCGGCTGACCGCGCGGCGGCTGGTACAGCATTACCTGGCGCGCATCGAGGCGTACGACAAGCAGGGTCCGGCGCTCAACTCCCTGATCACCGTGAACCCGGACGCCCTGCGCGTCGCGGACTCGCTGGACGCCCTCCTCGCCCGCTCCGGGCCCGTGGGGCCGCTGCACGGGATCCCGGTGATCGTCAAGGACAACTACGACACCCGCGATCTCCCCACCACCGCCGGCTCCCTCACCCTGGCGGGTTCCCGCCCCCCGGACGACGCCTTCCAGGTGCGCCGGCTGCGCGAGGCGGGCGCCATCGTGCTGGCCAAGTCCAACATGGCCGAGTTCGCCTTCACCCCGTACGAGACGGTGGGCTCCATGCTCCCGGGGCACACCCGGAACCCGTACGCGCTGGACCGCACCACCGCCGGCTCCAGCGGCGGGACGGCCGCCGCCGTGGCGGCCAACCTGGGGACGGTGGGGCTGGGGACGGACACGGGGAACTCCATCCGCGGCCCCTCGTCGCACACCGTGCTGGTGGGGATCCGCTCCACCATGGGGCTCACCAGCCGCGACGGGATCGTCCCTCTGTACCTGGACCGCGACATCGGCGGGCCCATGGCGCGCACGGTGGCCGACGCGGTGGCGGTCTTCGACGTGATCGCCGGCCACGACCCGGCCGACCCGGTGACGGAGGAGAGCCGGGGGAGGCGGGCGGCGCGCTACGCGGACTTCCTCCGGGCGGACGGGCTGGCCGGGAAGCGGATCGGGGTGGCGCGACAGCTCTCCAACACCCCCACGGTCGACCCGGAGGTGCTCCGGCGCTTCGAGGAGGCGCTGGAGGCGATGCGGCGGCAGGGGGCGACGATCGTGGACCCGGTGCGCATCGCGGAGCTGGACACCCTCCGGGGATCGCTCTGGTGCGGGCGCTTCAAGACGGACGTCGAGGCGTACCTGGCCAGCCTGGGCCCCTCAGCTCCGGTGAGGACGCTGGACGAGATCCTCCGCGGCGGGAAGTACCACCCCAGCATCGAGCCGCGGCTGCGCACCTTCGCGGAGTTCAGGGGGGTGGAGCAGGACGAGAGCTGCAGGCAGGCGGCGGCCAACGTGCCGAAGCTGCGGGCGGGGGTGCGTCGGGTTCTGGCGGAGGGGAGGCTGGAAGCGCTGGTCTACCCCACCTGGAACAACCCGCCGCGCCTGATCGGGGACCTGAACACCCCGCACGGCAACAACTCCTGGCAGCTCTCCCCGCCCACCGGCTTCCCGGCGGTCACGGTGCCCATGGGGTACGTGCGCGGCACACTCCCGGTGGGGCTGCAGATCTTCGGCGACGCCTGGTCGGAGCCGAAGCTGATCGAGATCGCCTATGCGTACGAGCAGGCCACGCGGCACCGCAGGCCCCCCGCGTCCACCCCGCCGCTGGCGCGCGACCGCTGAGCCGGGGCGAGATGAGGCTGGTGTACGTCCGGGCGGAGGGGTGCGGGTCCGCTTCCGGCTGGTGGGGGTGATGCTCACCCCGGAGAACGTGGCGCACCTCGCCCCGCCCCCCCCGCACGGCCTTGTGAGGGTCCGGTGCCTGCGTTACCTTTGGCGTCCGCCTGGCGCGGGTAGGGGGCCGTAGCTCAGTCGGTTAGAGTGCCGGACTGTCACTCCGGAGGTCGCGGGTTCGAGTCCCGTCGGCCCCGCTTGCAGGGAAGAAGGTCGGATGTGCGCCCGTAGCTCAGCTGGATAGAGCGTCTGACTACGGATCAGAAGGCCGGGAGTTCGAATCTCTCCGGGCGCACCTGGGATGGGGGCGCCGCTCTTGTACGAGCGGCGCCCCATCGCGCATCTTGGCCCGGTTGTGAGTTCTCGCTACGGCTCCCTGTCCGTTGCGTGGCACCGGGAGCGAGCGCAGCCTGACGATCGTTTGCAGGCCACCGGAGGGGCTGGGCCACTCAATCGTTCGTGACATGAGCAGGTCTCGACGCAGGACACCTATCGGGGGCATCTCGTCCGCCGATTCCGAGAAGCAGGACAAGCGGCAGGCGAACCGCCGGATCCGGCGTACGGTCAGGCAGGTGCTCCACCAGGACCCGGCCGGGGAGATGCTTCCGCATGAGAAGGAGCTGAGCAATCCCTGGACGATGAGCAAGGATGGCAAGCGCTGGTTCGATCCGGAACGGTACCCCCGCGAGATGCGGAAGTGAACAGAGTTCGAGCGGCTGTTCCGCGGGACGCCGCTCCGGCTGGAGCGAGGCTTTTTTCCGGAGTTCCTGGGTCCGGAGATCGAGGAGGCACGGAGGGTTGCCCGGCACACGGCCGAGTCGGGAGAGTCCCTGGTGCTCTACACGTACTGAGGCCGGCGATTCCGTGTCCAGGGAGGAGCATCCGTGATCAAGCGACTGGTCAGGCGAACGCTGCGCCACCTGGGGTACGACATCCTGAAGGTTCCACCCGCGCGACCTGTGCGGCCCGTGACGGAGCCGCCCGCCGTGGCACCCGTCTGGCCGCTCCCCCGACGTGCCCGGGGCCTGGCCGACGAGGACGTTCGCAGGGAGTTCGCCCGGTTTCCCCACTGGCACTACGCGTACAGCTTCGAAGGCGGCCTCTCCTTCCGGACCGCTCACAACAACCCGGGGCTGGATACGGACGACCCGGTCCGGCCGCTGCAGCGGTTCCGGCACTTCATGCCGTACCTCGTGCAGGCCCAAGGGGGAACGCTGAAAGGGAAGCGCATCCTCGACATCGCCTGCAACTCGGGGTTCTGGTCGATCCAGTGCGCCCTCCTGGGCGCGGAGGTCGTCGGGTTCGACGCGCGCCCCGAGCTGATCGAGCAGGCCAACCTCGTGAAGTCGGTCACCGGCGTCGACAACGTCGAGTTCCGGGTGCTCGACTTCGGGCGGATGAGCCCGGAGACGCTGGGTGGGAAGTTCGACGTGGTCCTCAACCTGGGATTTCTCTACCACGTACCCCAGCCTCTCGAAGCGCTTGAGCGCACGAGGGCGATGGCGCGGGAGCACGTCCTTCTCGACACCGCGGTGCATCCGTCGGGCGAGGCGGCGATCTATCTGAAGTGGGAAGAGCCTTTCGACATCCGCACCGCGGCCGAGGCGGGGGTCGTCGCCCTGCCCACGAGAGCCGGCGTCGAGTTGATGCTGCGACACCTGAAGTTCAGCGGGTGGACCGAGATCCCCGTCCGTACGGAAGACCTGCCCCTCGACTACCTCGCGAACAGGCGGACGTCCTGGCTGATCCAGGTGTGAGCGGACCTCGTTGGCGCTCAGGCTGGCGGTCGCCGGGCCGGACGATTTCTGCGGGCTGGATGAAGGAACGGGTACCCGACTGGTCGAGCAGTTTGCCGCCTCTCACCACAACGGGCAATGTGTCTCAGCCCACTACACGTACTGAGCCGCGGCAGGTCCGGCTCGAAGTCCTGCCGCCCTCTCGGCCGCAGTTCTGAAGATTCTTGTTTTCTGGGCGCTCTCGCCAGCAGATTCTATCCAGAGGGACACTTAGTCCTGCGCTCCGGAACCCTGCTCCTGCTCTACTGCCTACCCCCTGAACGGTTACTGGCGCTCTATGGCTCGCATGCGTGACCGTCTTGTTCACGGGGTACTCCGGGGCCAGATCATGACCCGGAGGCAGCTATGAGTGACGGTGTCCGGAGCATGATTCTGGGTCCGTCTGTACTCTATCTCGTCGCTCTCGTCGCATTCGTGCTGACGGTCACGCGTCACGCACCCGGTCCTCAGCCGGAAGCGCTTGACCGGGTGATCCGGATCTATCTACTCGGCATCGCAGCACAATGCTTCCACTTTGTCGAGGAGTTCGTGTCCGGGTTCCATGTGCGAGCTCCCCAGATCCTGGGCCTCGTCCCCTGGTCGGCTGAGTTCTTCGTGACCTTCAATCTGACGTGGATTGCGTTGTGGGTTGTCTCAGCGGTCGGAATCCGGGCCAGGCTGCGCATTGCCTTCTTTCCTGCGTGGTTCTTCGCGGTCGGCATGCTGGGGAACGGCTTATGGCACCCGCTCCTCTCAGCGAGAACGGCGGAGTACTTTCCAGGCCTCTTCACATCGCCCGTCGTAGGGGCAATCGGCCTTCTCCTCGCCGTCCGCCTGTGGAATCTTACGGCCCCTGGGCGTCGAGTGCTGTCTCCGCGCCTGCCTCTGGGGAGTGCCCCATTCTGAACAATCTCACCTCGACCCGAAGTAGGGGTCCCTCGGTCGGGTTCCCGCAGATGACCCACAGACGGAGCGGCCGTCATGACGCCACAGGAAGTGCACCAAGCAAGTACGCCGGGTATCGTCCGATTCGCGGTCTGGCTCACCTTCTTCAACACGTGGGTCCTGTTCGAAGAGACCATCGTGGACCGGTATGGTCTCTGGCAGTACATGCCGTACTACCGGGTGGGCAGGCTCTGTTCGTGGGATATCGGGGCCATGGTCCTCCTCGGGTTCCTGGTATGGCGGTTCTTCCGACGCAGGGCAGCAGCCTGATCAATGCGCTGCAGGCGACGGAGGGGCCTACGTGCCTGACTTCGCGCAGGATTGAAAAAAGCCCCGCGTCCCGCTATATTTACGCTCTGGAACAAAACGATTTACGCCTCGCGGGCCCTAGCCGGCGGGGCGTTCGAATTTCTGATCGGAGCACGCGGTGAGCACACTCCCGGAGCAGGTCCGCCGCCGGCGGACCTTCGCCATCATCTCGCACCCGGACGCGGGGAAGACCACGCTGACGGAGAAGCTCCTCCTGTACGGCGGGGCCATCCACCTGGCGGGGAGCGTCAAGGCGCGCCGGGCGGCCCGGCACGCCACCTCCGACTGGATGCAGATGGAGCAGGAGCGCGGCATCTCCGTGACCTCCTCCGTCCTCCAGTTCGAGTACTCCGGGTACCAGGTCAACCTGCTGGACACCCCGGGGCACGCCGACTTCTCGGAGGACACCTACCGGACGCTGATCGCCGCGGACAGCGCCGTGATGCTGCTCGACAACCGCAAGGGCGTCGAGGAGCGCACCCGGCAGCTCTTCGAGGTGTGCCACCGGCGGCGCACCCCGATCTTCACCTTCGTGAACAAGTGCGACCGTCCCGGCGCAGACCCGCTGCAGCTCCTGGACGACGTGGAGCGCGACCTGGGGCTCCGGTGCTACCCGGTTACCTGGCCGATCACCGCCGGTGACCGGCTGGTGGGAGTGTACGACCGGGAGCAGCGGCAGATCCACCTCTTCGAGCGCGGAGAGGACCACGGGCAGACGCGCGTGGGGACGCAGGTGGGAAGCCTGGAGGACCCTCGGGTACGGGAGATGATCGGCGCCGAGGCACACGACCGGCTCCTGTCCGACATCGAGCTCCTGGACATGGCGGGGACGGAGTTCAGCCGGGAGGAGTTCCTGGCGGGCGACGTGTCGCCCACCTTCTTCGGGAGCGCGATGACCAACTTCGGGGTGGAGCCCTTCCTCCAGAAGTTCCTGGAGCTGGCGCCGGCCCCCACCCCGCGCGCGGCGAGCACCGGGGAGGTGAAGCCGGAGGACCCGCACTTCACCGGGTTCGTGTTCAAGATCCAGGCGAACATGGACCCCAAGCACCGCGACCGGATCGCCTTCGTCCGGGTGTGCTCCGGGCGCTTCGAGGCCGGGATGCAGGTGAAGCACGTGCGCACCGGGAAGCAGATCCGCCTGGCCGCGCCCACGCAGTTCCTGGCCCGGGAGCGGACGCACGTGGAGGAGGCGTGGCCCGGGGACGTGATCGGGATCCACGACCGGGGGACGCTCCGCATCGGCGACACCCTGTCCGGGAACGGGGACCTGGAGTTCCAGGGGATCCCCCGCTTCTCCCCGGAGCACTTCGCCCGGGTCCACATCGCCGATCCCATGCGCCGCAAGCAGCTCGACACCGGGCTGCAGCAGCTCTCCGAGGAGGGGGCGGCGCAGGTGTTCTACGCGGAGTCCATGGTGGGTCCCGCGCCCATCGTGGGCGCGGTGGGGCAGCTCCAGTTCGATGTAATGCTGCACCGCCTGGAGCACGAGTACGGCGTCAGGGCGCGGCTGGAGCCGCTCTCCTACCGCTTCGCCCGCTGGGTGGAGGGGCCGGAGGCGGAGATCCGGCGGGTGGGCTCGGAGGGGTACGGGCGCACGCTGGTGTTCGACTCCAAGGAGCGCCCGATGATCCTGTTCGACAGCGAGTGGACGCTGCGCACCACCGTGGAGCGGGAGAAGGAGCTGCGGTTCTACGACGTGGCTCCGTAACGGCTTTTTGAACTGCAACTGCTCGACTCGGGCGTGCCCCCCGGCTGCGCCGGGGGTCGGGCTGCGCGCTGCGTAGGGCACGATACTACCGTGCCCAACGCAGCCGAGCCCCGACGGTACTGCTGTCGGGGCTCGGCCCTGCCGGGCGCGCATCCC
>DATAAL010000756.1:0-3189 GCA_036260145.1 Longimicrobiaceae bacterium
GCGGCACGACGTGTCCGAGCTCGGCAGCTTCCCGCGCCATGGCGGCATGCAGATCCCGGTGCACCTGATCCGCCGTCTTTCTCCCGATTCGTTGTCGATCACCGAGTTCACGAGCGAGTCCGACCTGCGGATCGCCGAGAAGCTGCAGAGTCACCCCCTGCTGGGCGAGGGAGCGCCCGGGGGAGGGAGGCTGTCGTTGGGGCGGGAATTCCATATGAGGGACGACAGCTACCTCTTCCGGACCGCGGCGGCGAGGGGACGCCTTCCGATGTACGAAGGTAAGATGATCCACCACTTCACCCACCTCTTCGGCGCACCCCGCTACTGGGTGGACGAAGAGGAAGGGCGCCGCGCCCTGCTGCGCGGGGAGGCCGATACCGGCCGGCCGCTACCCTATCGGTCCTATCGACTCGCTTTCCGCCGGATCGCGCGCAGCACGGATGAGCGCACGATGATCTCGACGGTGCTTCCCCGGGGGTGCTTCACGTCGGAGTCTCTCACGGTCGCTTCCCCGACCGGATTGAACAGCGCTCAGGCCCTGGTCCTGACCGGGATACTGAACTCCTTCGTGCTGGATTACCTGATCCGCCAGCGTGTGTCCGCCAACCTCAACATGTTCTTCGTATATCAGCTCCCCGCTCCACGGCTGACCGCGGACGATCCCGTCTTCGGGCATATGGCCAGGCGCGCCGCGCGGCTGGTCTGCACGACTCCCGAGTTCGACGACCTCGCGGCGGAGGTGGGACTCGGGAGCCACGCGAGCGGGGCGACGGACCCGGAGGAGCGCGCCCGGCTCAGGGTGGAGATGGACGCTGGGGTGGCGCACCTGTACGGGCTCACGGAAACGGAGTTCGCGCACATCCTCTCCACCTTCCCCCTGGTGCCGCGGGCCACGAAGGACGCCACGCTGACCGCCTACCGCGCCCTGGCGCCGCACCCCGACGACGAGACGGTAGCCCGGATGATCGCCGACGGCGAGGGCCCGCGCGTGGAGTTCAAGGAGGCCGCCGCGTGGAACCGCCACACCGGCGTGAGGGACGGCAACATGAAGACGCAGCTGGTGCGGGAGGTGGCGGGGCTGCTGAATGCCGAGGGTGGAAGCGTGCTGATCGGCGTGGCCGACGACGGGACCGTGGTGGGGATCGCGGGCGACGTGCTCGCCGCGGATCCCGGCAAGCCCACGCCGGACGGTTACGAGCTGTTCCTGCGCAACACGCTCCGCGACGCCCTGGGTGCCGACGTCCTCGCCCGCGTCGAGATCAGGCTCCATCCGGTACACGGCGTGAAGGTGTGCCGCATCACCGTCCCCGCCGCCCCGCGCCCCGTGTACGTGAACGGCGAGCTGCACGTCCGTACCGGCAATCAGACCCGCAGGTTCACCGCGGCGGAAGCGGTAGCCTACATCGCCACGAGGTTCCCGTGAAGTAAGGTCTCTGCCGTCCGGTCGGCGCCATCTGACCGGATGTGTCCGCCCTGCTGGAGACGGGTGGTGCTTGACGAATGGGCGTCCTGCCCGTATAATTGCAGACGCCGCATTCGTTGCGTTCCACGTGGTTGGTTTACAACACGTTACGCCCGATCGAGCGGCTCGCTCCCCCCTACCGACAAAGGCACCCCGGTCGTGAGGCCGGTCCGCAAAGCCAGGGGTCTCGTCCGAGACAGCCCAGCCGCCGAAGAGGATCGCCGCCGGTAGTCCCACCGGCAATCCCCCCGTGTCGCAGGAGATCCTCCCTATGAGGCGTATCGCCCCGTTGTTCCTGTCCGGCGTGGTCGCGCTGGCCGCGTGCTCGGACGACCATTCCCCGCTCGCCCCCGCCGAGTCGGTACCCAGCTTCTCCGAGTCCGGCGCTCCGGACACCTATCTCGTCCGCTTCCACGGCGCCGGGGTCCCGGCTGACTTCGCGGCGCAGGTCGCTTCACTCGGAGGCGAGGTCGTCTTCGCGCACGAGGTCGGAGTCGCCGCCGTCTCGGGGCTGAGCGGTGCCGCCGCCGACCAGCTCGCCACCCTCAGCAGCGTCGCCGCCGTGGACGCCGACGGGTACACGGAGCTGGAGCCCGCGACCGGGTCCGAAGTGGAGCCGGTGGAGGCTTCGGAGCCCACGAGCCCGGCCAATCCGGCGACCGCGCTCCGCTACCCCCGCCAGTGGAACCTGCAGGTGGTCCAGGCGAACGCCGCCTGGGCGGCGGGCAAGCTGGGCAGCTCCGGCGTCCGCGTCGGCATCCTGGACACGGGGATCGACTATCTGCACCCGGACCTCGTCGGGCGCGTGGACCTGGCCGCTTCGCGCTCGTTCCTCTCGGCCGCCGAGAACGCGCGGGTGCAGGCCATCTTCCCCGGCGCGCACACCATCGCCGACCTCTACTACCACGGCACTCACGTCGCCGCGACGGTCGCCAGCAACGCCTACCTGGCCGCCGGCGTCACCTCCGGTGTCAAGCTCGTGGGCCTCAAGGTGTGCACACCGGGCACCGCCCCCAGCTTCCGCGCCTCCTGCCCCTCCAGCGCGGTGCTCGGGGCAATCCTGTACGCCGCCGACAACGGCATCCCGATCATCAACATGAGCCTGGGTGGCGGGTTCAACCGCACCGCCGCCAGCGCCCGCGGTGGTGACGCCCCGTCGTTCCTGGCCACGATCAACCAGGTGATGACCTACGCCAACCGGAAGGGAACGACGATCGTCGTCTCGGCCGGGAACAGCGCCATCGACATGGACCACAACGGCAACCAGTACCTCAGCTACTGCAACTCGCCGCACGTGATCTGCGTCTCCGCGACCGGCCCTACCGGTGCGGCGGGGGTCAACGGCCCCTGGACCAACATCGATGCCCTGGCCTCGTACAGCAACTACGGCCGCTCGGCGGTCACCTTCGCCGCCCCCGGCGGCAACGCGGTGTCCGTGACTGCGGCCTGCTCCGGCTTCACCATCATCCCCAGTATCCTGGTCTGCCGGAACCGCTTCTTCAACTCGCCGACGAGCTGGTCGGCCTTCACGGTGGGGCTCTCCGGTACCAGCATGGCCTCGCCGCACGTGTCGGGCCTTGCCGCCCTGATCGCGAGCGAGGGGGTCACCGGCCCGGCGCAGATCCATGCCCGGCTCCAGCACGGCGCGGACGACCTGGGTGAGCCCGGTGTCGACCCCGCCTACGGCCACGGCCGCATCAACGTGGCGAAGACCCTCGGGCTGTAGC
>DATAAL010000757.1:0-5760 GCA_036260145.1 Longimicrobiaceae bacterium
GTCGAGGGAGGGGCGCCGGTGGGTCGTTCGCCTTCGCCGTCCCGCGCTACGCGGCCGTGAGGGACGCGGGGCGCTCGGCCCGCCGGTACTCCACCCGGAACCCCATCTCGCGGGGGATCGCCAGCAGCCGGTCCATGTCCAGGTCGATCCGCGCACCCGCCTTCTGCGTCACCTCGTCCTCCACAGGGAGGTCGAAATCGTCCGCGCCGTACTCCAGGCCGCGGAAGGCATCCTCGTTGAGGGTGAGCACCGAAGTGCGGATATGCTTCACGTTGTCCAGGAAGATGCGCGAGAGTGCCAGGTGCCTCCAGTACTCGCGCGGAGTCACCTCGTTTCCGCCCAGCGCCGTGCCGTACGGCTTGTACGTCCAGCAGAGGAAGGAGAAGAGTCCCGGCAGGCCGTCGCGCAGGCACCCGTCCTGGAAGGCGCGGGTCCGCTCCAGGTGCTCCAGCCTCTCCTCCAGCGTCTCGTCGAAGCCGATCACCATAGTGGCCGTGGTGCGGAGCCCCGACTCCACCACCGCGCGCTGCGCCTCGAAGTACTCCTTCACCGTGTACTTGAACTTGGCGTGCCGCTTCCGGAAGTCCTCGGTGAGGATCTCGGAGCCGCCGCCGGTGATCCAGTACACCCCCGCGTCGCGCAGACGCGCAGCCGCCTGGTGGTACGACAGACCGGCGCGGTCGGCCAGGAACATGAACTCGGCGATGGTGAGCGCGTAGAACTCCACCCGGTCGCCGTACCGCTCCCGCACCGCGGCGAACAGGTCGGCGTAGTAGTGGAGGGGGAGCTTCGGGTTGAAGCCGCCGTTGAACCCCACCAGGTCGCCGCCCAGCTCAAGAAGCTCGTCGATCTTGGCGAACACGTCCTCGCGCGTGAGCACGTACCCCCCCTGCTGGTTGGGGAGGACGTAGAAGGCGCAGTAGTCGCACTGCGCCACGCAGACGTTGGTGTAGTTGATGATCCGCATCACCATGTAGGTGGCGCGGTCGGGCGCGTGGTAGCGGGCGCGCACCACCCCGGAGAGGCGCTTCAGCTCCTCGTCGCTCGCGTGGTGCCAGAGAGTCGCGGCGTCGACCAGGGTGATGCGCACCCCATCCTCGACCTTCGCGGCGACCTCACGCACGGCGTTGCTCATGGAGATCCCTTCGAAACCAGCGGAAACGGATCGCGACCACCGATGGAGCCTTCAAGCTCATGCAGGTGCCGCGAACACGCAAGGCGGCTCCGCCCGCACCCGGGCATGGCACGCGCGTGGCATCTGCCTGTCCACCTCCACCTCCCCACACCCGGCCGACGGCAGATGCTCTCCTCCTCGTACACCGCAGGCCCGTTCCGGGGTCTGGCCCGCGCCGCGCTCCTGGCCCTGCTCGCCGCCTCCGGGAACGGACCGGCTCCCGGAGTCCTCCCGTCCGCCCACGCGCAGGCGCCGCGGGAGCGGTACCCCTGCGCCGGGAGCATCGCTCCCGACAACGCCGCGGCCGGCGCGGAGATCCGGAGGAGCTACGCGGACTGGAGGTCCCGCTACGTGACGCGCCAGGGAGCGGGCGGAGCCCTGCGGGTGCGGATGCCGGGGTACGGGAGGGACCGCACCTCGTCCGAAGCGATAGGGTACGGGATGCTGCTCGCGGTCTACCTGGACGACCGGCCCACCTTCGACGCCCTGTGGCGCTACGCCCGGCGGTACCGCAACCCGCGCGGGCTGATGTCGTGGGAGGTCACCCCCGAGGGACGGGTCCCGGACCCCAACGCGGCCACCGACGGCGACCAGGACATGGCCTTCGCGCTGGTGGTGGCCGACGCCCGCTGGGGCGGGTACCGCGCCGACGCCGGCGCGCTGCTCCGCGCCCTCCTCGCCCACGCGGTGGAGCCCGGGAGCTACGTCCTCAAGCCGGGGGATGTCTGGGGCGGCTCGCAGGTGACCAACCCTTCGTACTTCTCCCCCGCCTACTACCGGATCTTCGCGACGTACACGGGCGATTCGCGCTGGCTGCGGGTGGCCGACGCGGCCTACCGCATCCTGGACCGCGTGGCCGCGAAACGGGGCGCCGCGACCGGGCTCCTCCCCGGGTGGACCACCGCCTCGGGCGATTCGGCCAGAGGAGGAAAATTCGCCTTCGCTTACGACTACGGCGCCGCCCGGATCCCCTGGCGACTGGCAATGGACGCCGCCTGGCACTGCGACCGGCGGGCGCGGCGCCACCTGGACCGTCTGAACGCCTTCTTCCGGAGAGTGGGTGCGCAGAACATCCGGGAGGGATACACACTGGAGGGCCGGCCGCTCGGGAACGCGCACAGCGTGGTGTTTGTGGGACCTGCGGCGGCCGGGGCGCTCCTCTCCCCGGATGCCGGGTACCGGCGCGCCATGTGGGCAGAGACCGTGAGGCTGCGCGACGGAGCGTACTACGGCGACTCGCTCCGGCTCCTGGCGCTCCTCTTCGCCAGCGGGCGGATGCAGCCGCCCCGGATCGCCCGGGGCGGCGCCGACTCACGTCCCGGCGCGTGACAGCTCCCGGCGGACCACCGCGGACCCGACCCGGGTGAAGTACGCCAGCCAGGTGGCGATCCCCAGGAGCTTGGCGCCGTCCTCCAGGAGGAGGGTCTCCCGCGTGGCGACGGCGAAGCGCGCGTCCGCCAGCACCGAGACGGCGAAGCAGCCGAGCGCCAGCGCCAGCAGCGCGGGCTCGGCGCGCAGGATGGCATCCCGGAAGTGGAAGAGGTAGAGGAGCGCCAGCGAGCCGTATACACCCGGCACCACCTTCTCGGGGATCCCCACCCGGTTGGGGAGCACCTCCTCGTGCAGGAAGAAGCACATTGCCGGTGGTCGGTTGTACGATCCTTATCTGCTTCCGGAGGGCCTCGGAGCCGTCGCGGCCGGCGAGCCGGAGCTACTTTCCTTCCGGCTGCCAGTCCGCGCGCGCCGAGCGCCGGGACGTGGTCAGGTCGCGCACCAGGTGCGGCAGGAGCGTCCAGGGCTCCACCAGGTAGCGGCGCCAGACGCGGCGAGGATGGGAGACCAGGCGATAGAGCCACTCCAGCCCCACCTGCCCGATCCAGCGCGGAGGGATCGGGAGCTCCCCGGCGATGAGCTCCATCAGCGCCCCCAGGTTGAAGACCACGCTGGCCTCCAGGCGGTCCAGGTGGTCGACGATCCAGTGCTCCTGCCGGGGCATCCCCATGCACACGGCGAGGATCGCGGGACGCCATTCATTGATCCGGGCCAGGACCGCCTCGGCCTCCGGGCTCCCCGGGGTCGCGTCGAAGTACCCGGGGTGCGTCTCGACCTGCAACCCCGGAAAGCGCTCCCGCAGTCGTTGCGCGGTCAGCGCCGCCACCCGCGGCTCCGATCCCAGGAAGAATACTCGCCACCCCCGCTCCGCCGCCACCCCCAGCAGCGGCGGCATCCAGTCGATGGGGGCGTGGCGGTGCTCCCGGCGCGCGGGGAAGCCCAGCATCCGCGCCAGCCACACCAGCGGCATCCCGTCCAGGAAGGTGAAGTCCGACCGCTCATAGAAGCGGCGCATCTTGGGATCGCGGTGGTACAGGTGCAGGCTGTGCATGTTGTGCCCACCCACCACCCACCGGCAACCCGACGACACCGCCTGGTCCACCACCTCCGGAAAGTGGCTCCGGGTCATCAGGTCGAACCGCGCGCCCAGCATGTGGTACGCGCGCGTCCCGGGGAACGGGGCCTCCAGTGCGGACCCGGAAAGTTCCATCACGTCCTCATTGCTCGAATGGGTGTCTGCGGCGGGTTCCTGGTGCCGGGCAAAAGCAAGTTCTGTGCTCTCCCCGCCAGACGACGCCCGGGGGCTGGCGCAGGTATTGCTTTTATGCGATTATGTCATGACCACATCTGTCCCACGAAGGCCGGCGGAGGACTCCCCGTACACCCATCCACCTCACTCCCTCTTCCTCCATGCCAACTCCCCGATTTCGAGCCGACGTACTACGCGGGCCCGGAGTAGGCGCCGCCGTGCTGATCGCCACATCCCTTGCAGCCTGCGAGGACATCCCCATCGATCCGCAGCCTATCGAGTATCGCTGCGAGGCGGGATCGGTGGTCGCCGACGGGACACCCATCGCCACTGCGCCCGGCGGCTACGCCGTGGTGGGGAACCAGATCATCAGCATCGCCACCTGCAAGCCGTTCCGCTTCGTGGGAGTCTCCCGCCCGGCCCTCTCCTTCTCCCCGGATGGCGGCCGGATGGGGATCGACACCGCCGCGGCAGCCGACTTCGCCCGGATCCGCGGCTGGAAGGCCAACACGGTGCGGATCGAGCTGGCGCAGTACTACTGGGTGAACACTTCCCGGCACCACGACCCCGGGTACGCCAGCCGGGTGGACCGCGTGGTGAAGGCAGCGCGGGCTGCGGGGCTGCACGTGATCCTGGTGCTGCAGGCCAGCGACCGGGGCGACCCGAACCACCCACTGGACCAGGGCGAGATGCACCAGCCCATGGCCGACGTGAACCACTCCATCCCCTTCTGGAAGGAGGTCGCCGCCCGGTACAAGGACGACGGGGGAGTGCTCTTCGAGCTGTACAGCGAGCCGTACCCACTGGGCGGCAGGGGCGGCTTCTCCAACTGGGACCTCTGGCTGAAGGGAGGACTGCACCCCGCCGACAACGTGTACGGCAGGCGCGGCCCCTTCCAGGCGGCGGGGATGCAGCAGCTCTACGACGCGGTGCGCAGCACCGGGGCCCACAACCTGGTCATCGCCAGCGGAACGCAGTGGGGGTACTACCTGGACGGCGTCCCCAGCCACCGGATCAAGGGGTACAACATTGCGTACTCCACCCACCCCTGGGAGGACTCGCCCGACTCGCGCCAGCCATCCGCCTTTGACCGCGACTGGGCCTTCCTCGCCGCGACCGATCCGGTGATGATCACCGAGTTCGGCGACTACGACTGCACCGACCGCTACGTGCGCGCAGTGCTGGACAAGGCGGACCATCTCGGACTCTCCTGGACCGCGTGGATGTGGGTGGCCCCCGGCCCCACGGAGTCCCGGAAGCAGGAAGGGCGGGACGATCCCATCTGCAACCGCTCGCTGCTGATCCTCGACTGGGCGGGCACGCCGACCAAGCCCGGGCAGATCATCAAGGACCGGCTGGCGAGCTACTGAACGGCGGAACCGTTACTGCGTTGAGACCCGGGGTTCGGGCGTGCCCCCCGCTGGCGCGGGGGTCTGGCTGGCGCGGAGTAACGCACGGTACAACTGTGCGTTACTCCGGCGAGCCCCGGAAACGGCCGCGGGTCTCGCCCCTTCGGGCGCACATCCCTCACACAACTGCTTGGTGTACCTGGACATCCCTCAACCCTCTCCCCTCGTGGGAGAGGGTGGCGCGCAGCGCCGGGTGAGGGGGTCCGCCGGGTGGGGGTCGAAACTTCCGACTGCTAGATGTCCCGGCTGACCGACCGCACCGTCCTGCTGTTCTACAAGGAGTACGAGCGCGACCGGTGGTTCCCGGGCGACCGCTACCTCAAGCGCGTCGTGCGGCCGGTGTACGCCCGTCTCACCGGGAGGCGGCAGCGGGTGAGCGGCTTCCTGGTGGCGTACCGGCTGCTGGTGGAGGCGCTGCGGCGGCAGGGATACGACGTGCGCTGCAACGCCTACCGGCTCGCCCGCCGCCACCCCGAGCACCCCGTGGGCCTCTTCGGCTACCCCCACCTCCTGGAGGGGTGGGACCTCCCCAACCCCGCCGTCCTCGGACCCGGACTCTACGACCACCCCCGCCTCGCTCCCGACCTGATGCGGGA
>DATAAL010000758.1:0-4593 GCA_036260145.1 Longimicrobiaceae bacterium
CAGAAGCTGGATGAAGAATGGCGGGGGCGGGGGCTCCTGTCAACGGAAGGCCAGGCGCCGCAACGGGGTGCGACCCCTCGCCCTCGCCCCGGGAGGGTATCGGCGCCCCACCCGCGCTGCTACGTTGGTCGCCCCCGGAGGCGGCGCCCCGCCCCGGACCCTGGACCTGGACCCGCTGCGGAGCGATGCCGTCGAGCGTGAACCCCACCCCCGTGGCCGGCACCGCCGGCCCCGCCCTCCCCCGCGCGGCGGCGCCCGCCCGGCCGCGCGGACTCGTGCTCCTGGCGACCTACACGACGGCCGTGTTCCTGAGCGCCTTCCTCCTCTTCCTGGTCCAGCCGATGTTCGGGAGGATGGTGCTCCCGCTCCTGGGTGGGACGCCCGCGGTGTGGAACACCTGCATGCTCTTCTTCCAGGCGGCGCTCCTCGGCGGATACCTGTACGCGCACCTGACCTCCCGCCGGTGGGGGGTGCGCCGGCAGGCGGCGCTGCACCTGGCCCTGCTCGCCGCGGCGGCGCTGGCGCTTCCGGTCTCCGTGGCCGGGGCGGCGCCGGGGGGGGCGGAGGCCCCGATCCCCTGGCTCCTCCTGCTGATGGCGGGGACCGTGGGCCCCCCCTTCCTGGTGCTGTCGGGGACCGGGCCGATCCTGCAGCGGTGGTTCGCCCACAGCGGGCACCCCCGCGCGGCCAACCCGTACCCGCTCTACGCCGCCAGCAACCTGGGGAGCATGCTGGCGCTCCTGGCCTACCCCCTCTGGCTGGAGCCCCGCCTGCGCCTGGCGGGGCAGAGCGCGGCGTGGACGCTGGGGTACGGCGCGCTGGTTCTCCTGCTGGCCGGGTGCGCGGCGTGGGTGTGGCGGGGGGCGCTCCCGGCCGCGGCCCCCGGCGCCGCGGAGGAGGCCGCCGCTCCCCCCACGGCGCGGGAGCGGGCGGTGTGGACCGGACTGGCGTTCGTCCCCTCCAGCCTCCTCCTGGGGGTCACCACCTATATCACCACCGACCTGACCCCGGCGCCCCTCCTCTGGGTGCTCCCCCTGGCGCTGTACCTGCTCTCCTTCACTCTGGTGTTCGCGCGGCGCCCGCCCCTCCCGCACGCCTGGATGGTCGCGGCGCAGCCCTCGCTCCTGGTGGTGGTGGCGCTGATGCTGCTGGGCGACTTCGTGCGCCGCGCGGGGGTGGCGATCCCCCTGCACCTCCTGGGGCTCTTCGCGACCGCCCTGGTGTGCCATGGGGAGCTGGCCCGGCGGCGCCCGGCGGCGGCCCACCTCACCGACTTCTACCTGTGGATCGCGGTGGGCGGGGTGCTGGGCGGGGTCTTCAACGTGCTCCTGGCCCCGGTCCTCTTCCCGGATCTCTGGGAGTATCCCCTGGTGCTGGCGCTGGCCTCCCTGGCCCGCCCCTGGCCGGAGGGGCGGATGCGGCCGGTGCAGCACGCGGGGGCCGCGCTGGGGGCCGCCGCCCTGGCGCTGGCCCTGCTGGCGCTCGACGCGCAGCGCGACTCGATGCCCTTCCCGGCGTACCTGGCCGTGGGGGGGGCGCTGGTCAGCCTGATCTCCCTGGGGCTGGGGGGCACCCCCCCCTGGCTGGCGGCGTGCATCGGGGCGGTGCTGGCCGTGAACACCGCCCTGGAGAGGCGCCAGGAGGGGATCCTCCTGGCCGACCGCGGGTTCTTCGGGCACTTCAAGGTGATGCACAGGGAGGGGCGGAACGGGGGGTTCCACGTCCTGCAGCACGGCTCCACCCTGCACGGGGCGCAGAGCCTGGATCCGGTGCGCCGGCGCGAGCCGCTGACGTACTATATCCGCTTCGGGCCGCTGGGGCGGGTGTTCGCGGCGCTCTCGGCGCCCCCGGGGGAGCGCCGGGTGGCGGTGGTGGGGCTGGGGACGGGGACCACGGCGGCGTACGGCCACCCGGGGGAGGCATGGACCTTCTACGAGATCGACCCGGGGATCGAGCGGGTGGCCCGCCGCTCCGGGCTCTTCACCTACCTGCGCGACACGCGCGCGGAGGTGCGGGTGGTGCTGGGGGACGCCCGCCTCTCGCTGGCCCGGGAGCGGGACCGCCGCTACGACCTGATCGTGCTGGACGCCTTCAGCTCGGACGCCATCCCGGTCCACCTCCTCACCCGGGAGGCGCTGGGGGTCTACCTGTCCCGGCTCGCCCCGGGGGGGATCATCGCCGTGCACATCAGCAACCGCTACCTGGACCTGGAGTCGGTGGTGGGCGCCCTGGCGCGGGAGCGCGGGCTGGCGGCGCGGGTGGGGGGCGGTCCCCGCTCCGGGCTGGCCCGCTACGAGAACAACTCCTCCTGGGTGGTGGTGGCGCGCACCGAGCGGGACCTGGGGGAGATGGCGACCAGCGAGCTGTGGCGCAGGCCGCGGCTCCGCCCCGGCGCGGCGCCCTGGACGGACGACCACGCCCCCCTTCTGGGCGTGCTCACCCTCTGAGCCCCGGGTCCACCCTCACGCGGAGGAACGACGGAGATGCGCACACCCTCCGGAACCGGACGGCGGGTCCCCCCGCTCCTCGCAACGCTGCTGACCCTGTGCGGGGCTGCGGCGGCCCAGGAGCGCCGGGTCGCGGACGTCCCCTTCGTCCCCACCTCCCCGGAGACGGTGGAGGCCATGCTCGACGCGGCCCGCCCGGCACCCGGGGAGACCGTGTACGACCTGGGCTCCGGGGACGGGCGCATCGTGATCGCCGCGGCGCGGCGCCCCGGGGTGCGGGGGGTGGGGGTGGAGCTGGACGCCCGGCTGGTCCGAGAATCGGAGGCCGCCGCCCTGCGGGCGGGGGTCGCGGACCGCGTCCGCTTCGTCCGGGAGGACCTGTTCCGGACCGACCTCCGCGACGCGGACGTGGTCACCCTCTTTCTCCTCCCCAGCCTCAACCTCCGGCTGCGCCCCCGGCTCCTCCGGCAGCTCCGCCCGGGGGCGCGGGTGGTGTCCCACGCCTTCGCCATGGGCGACTGGGAGCCGGACAGCACCGTCGCGGTGCGCCCGGAGGGTGGGGGGCCCGGCCCCACGGTGTACCTGTGGACCGTCCCCGCCGACGTGCGGGGGAGCTGGACGCTGGCGGCGCCGGACGGGCGCCGCTACCGCCTCCGCCTGGAGCAGCGCTTCCAGCGGGTCCGGGGCACGGCCGCCATGGCCGGGCGGACGATCCCGCTGGCCGACGTGCGGCTGGCAGGGGACCGGATCGCCCTGACGCTCGCCGACACCGTGGCGGGGCGGGCGAGCCCCCTGCGGCTGGAGGGGAGGGTACGGGACGGCCGGATGGCGGGGAGCGGCGCGGACGGGAAGGGATGGAGCGCGACCCGGCTCGCCCCCCGCGCCGGGCGGCGCTGAGCCCCGGCGGGCGCTCAGCCGGTCACGCCCACTCCCGCACCCGGAGGAGGACCGCCCCCACCCCCGTCCAGACCAGGGCGTACCCCACGATGTACGCCACGGCCCCCCAGGTGCTCCCACCGTTCAGCAGCGCCGCGTACACGTCCTGGAAGGCGGCCTGGGGGGGGAGGAGGAAGAGGAGGAGCCGGTACCCCGCCGGATTGAGGGCCCGCTCCAGGAAGAGGAGGAGCTGCGGGAAGAAGGTGGGGAGGAAGAGCGCCAGCGCCACCGGCGCGTCGCCGCGTGGGAGGGCCGCCGACAGGAAGGTCATCCAGCCGCCGTACACCAGCGCCGAGAGGAGGGGGAGGAGGAGCCCGCCCCACCCCCCCCGGAACCCGCCCCACGCCACGGTCTGCCCCCCCACCAGGAAGAGGGTCGCCGCCGCCAGCGCACACGCCACGGCCAGCGCCCAGCGCAGCCCGTACAGCGCCAGGGGGTTCACCGGGTGCGAGAGGAAGAGGTGGGCGTACCCCCGCCGTCGGTCGGTGGACACGAACCCGGCGAGGAGGACGATCACGACCAGCCCCGCCAGGTACGACAGGGTGGCGGAGATCCCCAGCGGCCCCAGCTCCGCCGCGGAGAGGGTCCCCCCCGCCGGCACCTCGTGGGTGTGGAAAGCCGGCTCCAGCAGGTACAGCACCCAGGCGATCCCCAGGAGCAGGAGGAGGCGCGGGGCCCACTCGCGCAGGATGACCGGGATCATCGCGGCGCCTCCGCATCCCCGTCCGACAGGACCCGCCGGAGCCGCTCCTCCAGCCTCGGCGCTCCGGGGACCAGGGAGCGGAGCCGCACCCCCCGTCCCAGGAGCGCCCCCAGGCGCCGGCTCAGCTCCGCCTCGTCCGGGGCGCGCACCGTCCAGGCGAGCCCCGCTCCCTCCGACTCCGCTCCCGGAAAGAGCTCCGCCACCCCGGCGCGCGCGGCCTCCGCCGGGCCGGCCAGCTCCAGCCGCCACCCCGCCCCGTCGCCCCCGCGCAGCTCCCAGTCGGCCCGGATCCGCCCCCCCGCCAGCACCGCCACCCGCTCCACGGCGCGCTCCACCTCCTCCAGGTTGTGCGAGACCACCAGCAGGACCCGCTCCGGGTCCGCCGCCCGCCACTCCGCCAGGATCCCCCGCAGGCGCGCCACCCAAACCGGGTCCAGCGCGTTGAGCGGCTCGTCCAGGAGGAGGAGCGTGCAGCCGCGCAGGACGAGACGGGCGAGCTGGAGGCGC
>DATAAL010000759.1:0-6815 GCA_036260145.1 Longimicrobiaceae bacterium
GCGATCCCCTGCCGCTGCGGGAGGTCGAGCCGGGCGACTCCGTGCGGGTGGAGGGGGCCGTCGAGCGAGGGTACGTGGTGGCGAGCCGGATCACCGGTCCGCGCGAGCCGGCGCCGCGCGAGGGGGAGGACCCGGAGCCGCGTCCCGTGGAGGACGCCGCTCCCCCGGAGCCTGCGCCGGACGACGATCCCGCGCCGCGGGAGGAGGACCGGGGTGGGGACGACCGCGAGGGGGGTGAGGCGCCGCGGGTGGAGCGTGACAGTGGGGAGCCGGCCGCCGCGCCGGAGCGTGGCCGCGGGCGGGGGAAGGGGAGGGGAGAGGAGCGTGGACGGGGGAAGGGAGGCGAGAAGAAGGGGAAGGGGTGAGGGGCGCTAGCTCCCTTCCTGGCTGGAGCGGAACACCTCCCTCATCTTCTCCGACACCACGATCCAGCGCCCGCCCCGCCGCTCCAGCACGATCTCCTGCCTCCCCGCGCCGGTGCGCCGCAGGCGGTCCCCCACGAAGGTCCACTCCTTGTCCACCAGCGCCACCGCGCGGTCCGGCTCCGGGAAGGTCACTGCCTGGCGGGTGACGCGGATCCGCCGGTCCTGGTTGAAGTTCCTGAGATCGCCTTCGCGCTCGGAGCGGATCCGGCTTCGCGGCGCGTCGGCGTCGTCGTAGAAGTCCACCCGGTCGGCGTAGTGCGAGAGGTGGCGCTCCAGGTCGCCGTTGACCCAGCTGTCGTTCAGCTCCAGGATCACGCGCTGCACCTCGGCCGCCGCGGTGCGCTCCGCCTCCTCGTCGCGCCCCACGCGCTCCCCCCCGCGCCCCCCGGACGCCGGTGCAGCGGGTGCCTCGCCGCGTTCCCGGTCCTTCATCTGCTCCCGGGCGGCCTCCGCTTCCAGCCCCTCGAACTCCCGCGCCGGGCCTCCCGTGTCCGCGGGCTGCGTCGCGGCGGGCACCTCCTCGCCCTCGTCGCCGCCCCCGCGGGTGAGCCCCCACGCCAGCGCGCCCAGGAGGAGGACGCCCCCCGCGATGGCGGCGGCCCTCGCCCCGCCGCCCCCCGTCCGGACCGGGCGCGCGGGCGCAGCCGTTGTCCGTGGAGCCGGCGGAGACGTCTGCGGCGGTGCCTCCACCCCGGGAGGGGAGATGGGCGGCGGCGCGGCCACGGTCGCGTCCTCGTCCGGGAGCGGCGGGGTCGGCGCGGCGGCGAGCGTACGCTCCTCCCCCACGGCGGCCGAGATCGCCTCCGCGAACTCCGCCGCGTCGGCGTACCGCTCCTCGGGGCGGGGGCGGAGGGCGCGCAGGATCGTCTCTCGCAGGGGTGCGGGGACCGAGTCCCACCGGGGGCCCGGGCGGGGGGCCACAGCCTCTCCGGCGCGGATCCTGGCCCGGTCCTCGTCGTTGAAGGGGCGCGCCCCGGCGAGGAGCTCGTACCCGATCAGCCCGAGCTGGTACACGTCGGAGGCGGTGGTCACAGGGAGGTCAGGGTTCACCTGCTCCGGGGAGGCATAGGCGGGGGAGTGGGGGAGCTGCCCGGCCAGGGTGAGGTCCTCCCCCGGCTCCCGGGTGAGCGGCTTGGCGATCCCGAAGTCCAGGATCCGCACCGACTCGAAGCGCTCGCTCCCCGCCAGGAAGACGTTGGCGGGTTTGACGTCGCGGTGGACGATCCCCACCCGGTGCCCCGCCGCCAGCCCCCGCGCGGCTTCGCGGAGGATGCGCACCGACTCCTCCGGGTCCGACAGCCGGGTGGCGAGCGCCTCCTTGAGGTCGCGCCCCACCAGGAGCTCCATGACGATGAAGTCGAGGTCCAGCTCCGGGTCGGTCCCGTAGTCGTAGATCTGGACCACGTTGGGGTGGTGGGGGATTCGCGCGGCTGAGCCCGCCTCGCGCCGGAAGCGCTCGCGGAGGTTCTGCCGCATCTCGTCGGTGACATCGGGGAAGCTGATGATCTTCACGGCCACGGGGCGGCCCAGCGTCTGGTCCACCCCGCGGTAGACCACGCTCATCCCGCCCCGGCCGATGACCTCCTGGATCTCGTAGCGGCCCGCGAGCTTCCGCCCCACCAGGAGCCGTTCCAGCGCTTCCGCCATGTCTCAGTCACCCCGGTCCCCGTCGTCCTCCTCCCTGGGCGGCGTCCTCCGCTCCGTCTCCTCCAGGAGCTGCTCGGACACCACGTACCACTCCCCGTCGTCCTCGTCCCGCTTGAAGACGTACTCCTGCAGCCCGCGGCCGTTCCGCTCGCCGTGCTCCGGCCCGTAGAAGCGCCAGCTCTTGTCGACCAGTACCCGGACCCGGTCCGTCTCCAGGACCTCCACGCGCAGGTCGTGGATCTCGATCTGGCGCTCGGGGTAGCGCTGCAGGTCGCGGCGCCGGTCGCGCCGCACCCCGGAGCGGGGGAGGCGGCGCGAGTTGTAGTAGTCCACCCGCGAGGCGTAGTGCCCCACGTGCCGGCTCAGGTCGCCCTCCACCCAGGCGCGGTTCAGGTCCTCCACCACCCGCCGCACCTCCCCCTCCACCCCGCCGACCATGCGGGTAGCACCGGGGGGTTCCCCCGAGTCCGCCGCCTCCCCCGCGGGCGGCGCCGCGACACCCGTCACCGCCGCCGCCGCTCCGGCGGGGTCGTCGCCGCGCGAGGCGCCGCGGGCCAGGAGGATCGCCAGCACGGCGACCATCAGGAGCGGCACCGCCCAGCGCGCCGACGGGATGCCGATCCTCCTGCGCGGCGGGGGAGGCACCGCGTGCGCACGGGTGGAGACGATCCCCGCCACGCCCAGCGGCCCCCCGGTGACAGAGGGAGGCTCCCCGGCGGGCGCGGATCCCGCGGCAACGGGCGGAGGCGGAGTGGACGGCGCTGGCGGTACGATGCGCGTCTCCGGCTCCTGCAGCACCGTCTCGTTCCAGTCGATCGCCAGGTCGCTCAGCGCCTCCGCGAACTCTGTGGCGTCGGCGAAGCGCTCGTCCGGGTCCATCCTCAGCGCCCGCTCGATCACCGCCCGGAGGCTGGTAGGCAAGGACGCCCAGCGCCCGAGGACCGGGACCTCCAGGTCCTCCCCGGCGCCGATCCGTCCCCGGGCCTCCGCGTCGAACGGCCGCGTCCCGGCGAGGAGCTCGTACCCGATCAGCCCGAGCTGGTACACGTCCGAGGCCGGGGTGACGTGCCGCTGGCCACGGAGCTGCTCCGGGGAGGCGTATGCCGGCGAGTAGGCGAACTGCCCGGTGCGGGTCAGGTCCGCCTGCGGGGGCGGATCGAGGGGCTTGGCGATCCCGAAGTCCAGGATCCGCACCGAATCCACCTCCCCTTCGCCCTCCAGGAAGAGGTTGGCGGGCTTGACGTCCCGGTGGACGATCCCGACACGGTGTCCGGCGGCCAGCCCACGCGCAGCCTCCCGGAGGATCCGGACTCCGGTCCGGGGGGGAGGAGGAGAGGTGGCGAGGAGCTCCTTGAGGTCGCGTCCCACAAGGAGCTCCATGACGATGAAGTCGAGGTCCAGCTCCGGGTCGGTGCCATAGTCGTAGATCTGGACCACGTTGGGGTGATGGGGGATGCGCGCCGCCGACCCCGCTTCCCGCCGGAACCGCTGGCGGAGGGTCGCCCGCATCTCCTCGGATACCGCCGGGAGTGCCACTACCTTGACGGCGACGGGCCGGTCCAGGACGCGGTCCACGCCGCGGAAGACCAGGCTCATCCCCCCGCGCCCGATCACCTCCCGGACCTCGTACCGCCCGGCCAGGCTCCGCCCGAGCAGCAGCTTCTCGTACGCCTGGGTCATTCCCCTCCCTCGCGCGGAAGGGCCGGGAGGGGCGCCGCCGCGGGCGGCCTCTCCGGCCGGGGCGGGCTCACCGCGCGGACCTGCGGCGGGTGGTGTCGGGGCGGGTGCGGGTCCCGCTCTCCTCCCGGCTCTTCTCCCGCTCCCTGGCGCGCTCCCCCTCGCGCCGCCGCTCCACCGAGGCGGTATCGGACCCGCTCCGGGTGTCGCGGAAGCGGACCGGGGTGCCCCGGCTCACCCGCCGGCTCAGGAAGAGGGCGTCCCAGTTGGTGAGCCGGACGCACCCGGCCGAGGTGGTGTAGCCGATGGTTTCGGGGCTCCGGGTCCCGTGTATACCGTAGTGCGGCACGGACAGGTCCATCCACACCACCCCCACGGCGTTGTTGGGGCCCGGCGGGATCCGCGCCTCGGGCTTGTCGTCCGGGACGTGCGCCAGGATGGCCGGCTGGTAGTGCCACCAGGGATTCTCGGTGATGGAGGTGATGGTGAACCTCCCCTGCGGCGAGGGGTCGTAGGTGGACCCCAGGGTGGAGGGGAAGTGGTAGAGGATGCGCCCGTTGGCGTCCAGCGCGTGGAGGAAGCTCCCGCGCCCGGACACCTCGATGCGTGCCACCCGGCCGGGGGCGCGGGCGTCGGGGTCGCGGACGTTGGGGACGTTGAGGGTCTGTCCCGCCCGCAGTCCGTCCAGCTCCACGCCGGGGTTGAGCTGCCGGAGCAGCTCGGTGGTGGCGTGGAAAGTCTCGGTCAGCTTCTCCGTGAGCGCCTCGTAGCAGGTGCACTCCTTCTCGGCGATCTCGTAGATCTCGTCGCCGTTCCCCTCGGGGAGGTCGATGAACGGCCCCTCGACGTTCCCGGCGGTGAGGCGGTGGGCGCGGACCAGCTCCTCCGGCTCCCCGGCGAGCTGTACCAGCCGGGCGAAGGTGGTGCTGTCGGCCCGCCCGGTGGCCCGCAGCCCCTCGCGCTTCTGCAGCCAGTACACGGCCTTGGCGGTGTTCTTCCCCCAGCGCCCGTCGATCACCCCCGGGGAGAAGAAGGCGCGGTCCAGGAGGATCTGGATGCGGAGCACGGTGGGGCCGCCCACGTCGCCGAACACGGGGAGGTGGACGGGGCCGTTGTTCACGGTCTCCGCGGAGATCTGCTCCCACCGCTCGGGGTTGCGTAGCTGGTTTCCCGCGGTCCAGGGGTCGAGCTGCACCACCCGGGTCCAGTCCTCGTCCAGTCGCCCGGATTCCAGCTCCTCCGGAGTCAGGGGGCGCTCCTCGCCCCAGTAGGGGGAGGCGCCCCGGGGGGTGGCGGCCTGCGCGACGCCGCGCTCCCGCTGCTGGCCCTCGTCGGTGCGATCCCCGAAGGTGCACGCGGAGGCCAGGGCGAGGAGTGCCAGGGCTGTGGGTCGGCTCAGGGTCATCCAGCTCTCGGAGTCGTCGGCTTCGGTTCCCGGAGCCGGGCCAGACGTGCAAGGGGTATGCCCCGGGATGCTTCGGGACGGGAGGGGGCGGGAGGGTTGGAAGGGCGGTCCGGGTGGGTTGACGAGTGGTGGGGAAATCCCGAAATTTCAGGGTATGACGTTGGGGAGGGTTGGCAGAATGGCTATTGCACCGGTCTTGAAAACCGGCGGGCTTAAACGCCCTTCTGGGTTCGAATCCCAGGCCCTCCGTTGAAGTTACAGCATCTGGAACACCGGGTTTCGCCGCTCCGTGGGGCCGGCTGTGGGGGCAGGCACCGCGAGTGCGGCGCAACAAAAAGCAAAAACGGGCCGGGGTGGCGACCGCCACTCTGGCCCGTTTTGGCTCTCCCGCCACCTATGCGCTCGAGCTTCGCCGCTCCTCGTATACGCTGCCCTCAACCAGCGCGCGGAGGTGATCCGGCAGGAGGTGGGTGTAGCCCATGGTGGTGCGGAGGTCGGAGTGGCCCATGGTCTCCTTGACGTGCACCGGGTTCTTCCCTTCCGTGAGCCAGGTGGTGACCCGGCGGTGCCGGAGATCGTGCACCCGGAACCCCTCGGGGAGCTCGGCCGCGGCGATTGCCTTCGTCATGCCGGAGCGGAAGGACCGGATCCGCTCCCCGGCCTTCGCCCGCCGTGCTGTGCGTGTGTAGTGGAAGACGTACTCCGGCCGCCTCCCGTCGTACGAGGCGAGCCGGTAGGTGGCGAAGTGCTCGCGGAGCGCGGCCTCCAAGCGTGGAGTGAGAGGGACGCTGCGGCCCTTCCCGCTCTTCGTCCGGTGGCGCTTGTTGCTGGGGATCCGGAGGAACCCGCGCTCCAGATCGACGTCCGTCCACCGCACGCGCATCCCCTCCGTCACCGCGCGGGCCCCCGTCTCCCCCAGGAGGAGGGTGTAGAGCCAGAGCACCGGGTTCCACTCGCAGGCCGCGAGCAGGCGCTCGTACTCCGGTTCGTCCAGGATCACGTACTCTCGCGGATCCGCCTTCGGCGCCCGCGTCTTGGTCACCGGGTTTCCCTCCCGCAGCTCCAGCTCCTCCGCGTACGCGAACACGACGTGCAGGGTCGTGCGATCCTTGGCCACCGTACGGTTGCTCACCAGCCCGCGGCCGCGGCCGTTCTGCTTCCGCCGCCAGGTGAGATAGTCGACCACGTGCCCGCGCCGCACGAGGTCGAGCTCCGGGTCCCGCATGCGACCGCGGTCGGGCAGATCCACTCCGCGCGTGACGAAGAACGCCCGGAAGTACGAGAGGCTCGTGCGGTAGGTCTCCTGGGTTCGGGCTGCCAGCAGGGGAAGACGCTCCTCTTCGAAGCGGTCCAGCAGCCGGGAGATGCGCACCGGGTCCGGGATTCCTAGTACAGCGTCAGCAAAGATAGTGGGCACAAAGGCATGTTGAGTACCAATACGGTTTGCCACTTGCAAGTGCAGGACTCGCAGGACCATGCCCAAGAGAGCCGTCTCCATCGAGCTTACCCCCGCCGAGCAGGAGGAACTTCTGCGGCGCGTGCGTGCCCACCGCACCAGCCAGCGCGCACTCACGCGTGCGCGCATCCTCCTCCTGGCAGCCGAGGGGATGCCGACCAAGCACATCGCGGCCGAAGTCGGGGTGCGCCGCCGCATCGCCGAG
>DATAAL010000760.1:0-9940 GCA_036260145.1 Longimicrobiaceae bacterium
ACAAGCGCTGCTGCATGGGCCGGGACCAGGCCGTCAAGCAGGTACAGCATCGCTTCGGGCTCGCGCCGGTCGGGGAGGCCGGCCGGCCCGCCGGAGACGTATGGCAGGTGGACCTGGCGCCGCTGGCAGTTCGTATCGACGCGGAGCCCGGCGCCCGCCCCGCCGCCGTGCTCGTGGTGGAGAATGGGGTGGTGCTGCACGTGGAGCTGCAGAACACGCCACCGGCCGAGCCGGAAGAGGTGGCCGCCGAACTGGAGCGCGCCATCATGCACGCGGCGAACCAGACGGGATCGTGGCCCGAGCGAGTCGAGGTCCGTGACGCCGAGGTCGCCCGGTACCTCTCCCGGGCGCTCGCGCGGCGCGAGGTCGAGGTGGTCCGCGCCACCCGGCTCGAGGCGCTGGACGTCCTGGCTGCGGACCTCCGCGAGCACCTCACCGGTCTGGCGCCCACGGCGCCCGCGGCTACCTCGCCCGAGACCTGGCTCGGCTGGGGGTTGCCGCGCGAGACCATCGCCGAGCTGTTCCGCGCCGCGGCCGACTTCTGGCGCCGGCACCCCTGGCGCTGGCTCCCGAGCGACGTCCCGATCTTCGCCCTGGAGGGCACGTCGCGTCCCTGGACGTGCACGGTGCTCGGCAACGCGGGCGAGGAGTTCGGACTGGCGCTCTACGCCGAGACGGACGACTTCTTCCGGATGTTCGAGGACGGTCCGCCCTTCGCCAACGCGACCGGACCGATCCTCTCGCTGACCTACGACCGCGCGACCGACCTGCCGCAGCGGATGCGCCGCGAGGTGGCGGCGGCCGGATGGGAGGTCGCCGGCCCCGATGCTTACCCCGTGCTGATCACCATCAACACCCCGGGCGGCGGGCTCCCGCGCGCGGTGGCGGAGGACCTGACCCGGCTGCTCCGGGCGGTGCCGGAGTTCGTCGCGCATCACCGCGAGGCGCTGGATACCGGGTCGCCGCCCGAGGAGCCGCTGGAGTGGCGGTCGCCCGGAACCGGAGTGCTGCTGCGCCTGGAGGCGGAGGGGGAGCTGCGGGTGGACACCCACTGGGAGCCCGTCGAATACCTGGCTCCCTGCCTGCCCGGCGGCCCCGGCGCCGATCCCCGCGCTGCCCTGGACCTCACGCTGGACCCGCCGGGCGGGGTGGACGACCTGATGAGCCGCGAGATGGCCGCGGTGGACCGCTTCGAGGATGCGCTGCGGGCGGATGGGCTCTCGGACGCGACGGTTCGGAAGCACGTCACGAACGCCGCCACCTTCGTCGAGATGCTCGCCTTCTACCAGGGTGTTCCCGTCCGTGCGGTGACCGAGTACGACCTGCGGAGCTTCCTCTTCGACCTGTACCCGCGCAAGGTGCGGGACGCGGCGTACCGCGCCGAGGCCATGCCCACTTCACTGACACGATTCTTCGAGTTCCTGGGGGAGCGGGAGGGGATCGTCTGCCCCTGGGCCGGCGCGGTCCTGGCGGAGCGCGACGCGTACCGGGACCGGATCGTCACCTTCCCCGGCGGATTCTGGTGGGACGAGGGAGTGGAGGAGTGGCGCACGGTGCTCACCGCCGACCTGATCGACCGGGCGATGATCCACTGGCCGAAACACGCCGACGACACGCCCTGGGGACCCACCATGGGACCCGAGGAGGCGGGGCTGGAGCACGAGGTCCAGCGTCTCTGGCTCTTCTGGCGCGACGAGGCCATTCTTGGCGGTCTCTCCGACCCCCACCAGGTGCGGAAGGCGGCGATCGAGCGTCAGCTCGCATGGGAGCAGACGCCCCATCCGCGGCTCGATGGGCGCACGCCCCTCCAGGTCATCCAGGCAGAACGGCGGGAACGCGAGGCCGCCGACGCTCCGCGGTCCGGCCGCTGAGTCCGGGAGTCGCCTCCCCGCCAGGGGGGACACGCCTACACCCGCGGTTCGGAAGTCGTTCAGCCGTTTCTCACCGGGAAGCACCCGGCCGCCGCGCCCTCACCGGAACGCTCGTCGGCGGCCTCGGCACCTCCACCCCCCGCGTCTCCACCAGCCGCAGCGCCTCCTGCACCGCCCGCTCGAGCTGCGGATCCCGCCCCGCCGCCACCAAGCGCGCGTCCTGCAGCACCTCGATGTCCGGCGGCACCCCCTCGCCCTCGGCGATGAACTGGCCGTTCGGCCCGAACACCGCCAGCTCCGGCGCGGTGATGGTTCCGCCGTCCACCAGCGGGTATGGCACCGAGGCGTTCACCAGTCCCCCCCAGGTCCGCGTGCCGATCAGCGGGCCGACTCCGAGCTGCCGGAACACCCAGGGGAAGTAGTCGCCCCCGGACCCGGCCTGCTCGTTGACCAGCAGCACCTTCGGACCCAGGATCCCGGAGGCGGGGAGGCGCAGGTGCGTCGCGCCCGGGACAGGGGTGGTCACGCCCCCCACCGGGCGGCGCGTCATGATCCCCACCATGTAGTCGTCCAGGAGCCCGCCTCCGTTGAAGCGCTCGTCGATCACGGCTCCCTTCCGGTCCTGCTGCGCGAAGTAGTACCGGTCGAAGGCCGTGATGGCAGGACCCCCCGTGTTGGGCACCCACACGTAGGCCAGCGTCCCGGCCGAGAGCGAGTCCACCCGGCGGCGGTTGTCCTCCACCCACGCCCGCTGGCGGAGCTGCGCCTCGCTCCGCACCGGGACCACGGTGACGTTCCACGCTCCCTCGCCGCTCGCGCGCTCGCCCAGGCGGAGCACCGTCTGCCGTTCGGCCGTGCCGTCCAGCGCCTTCCACGGCTCGTCCCGCGTGGTGACTGGCACCCCGTTCACCTCCAGGAGGTAATCGCCCACGCGCGCCCTGACGCCGGGGGCGTCCAGCGGTGCGCGCAGCCCGGGGTTCCAGCTCTCGCTGGTGTAGATGCGGGCGATCCGCCAGCGCTCGCCGTCGGCCACCAGGTCGGCGCCGAGCGCGCCCACGTGCGAGCTGTCGATGGCCGGGAGGTCGCCCCCGCCCACGAACGAGTGCCCCACCGACAGCTCCCCACCAAGCATGTCGAGGACGTAGGTGAGGTCCGCGCGGTGCCGGACGAAGGGGACCAGCGGCTCGTACCGGGCCCGCACTGCGCTCCAGTCGGCCCCGTGCAGGTTGCGGTCGTAGAAGAAGTCGCGCTCGATCCGCCACGCCTCCTCGAAGATCTGCTTCCACTCCCGGGCCGGGTCCACCTGCGTCCGCAGCGCCAGCCGCAGCGCGCCCTCCCCCGGCCTGGGCGGGGCCTCCGTGCTGGCGACCACCCACTGCTGCCCCGCCTGCCACATCAGCTTCTTCCCGTCCAGCGAGGCGGTCACGCGCGCGACGCCGGTGACGAAGACGTCCGCCTTGCGCTTCGCCATCTCCCAGCGGTGCAGCGTGGTCCCCGGCTGGTTGGGGACGCGCTCGGCGACGAAGAGCGTCCCCGCCGGCCCCGGGACGAGCTGCGCGTAGTCGCGTGTGGGGACGGGGAGCGCCAGGATGCGCCGATCGAAGCGCTCGAAGTCGATGCGCACCATCGGCGCGCGCGTGCGCGCGCTGTCGCCCCGGGTGCCTCGGGCGGCCTCGGCGGGGGGTCCGGCCCGGGGCGGCGCGTTGGCGGAGTCCCCCGGTGGCGGGGTCCCCGGCGCCGGCCCGCCCGGTGGCGTCCCGATCACGCGCGCCGCGGCCTCCTCGTCGCTCTCCGGGGTGAAGGGGGTGGGCTCGTCGGCGCGGAGGAGGGCGACGTACACCCCCGAGGTGGAGGTGCGCGTCAGGCTCCCCAGGTCCGCCCACCCGCTCTGCACCCCCAGGTCGGTGCTGGCCAGGAAGTAGAGCCACCTCCCGTTGCGGTCCCACACCGGCTCGGCGGCACTCGCCAGCGCGTCGGTGAGGACCCGTGCACGGCCGTCGGCGAGCGACCAGACCATCACCCGGCGGAACTGGTTGGGGAAGGTCTTGGCGTAGGCCAGCCAGCGCGAGTCGGGCGACCAGACCGGGCGCATCCCGGTGCGGTCGGCACGGACCCCGCCGATGTCCGCCGTGGTGATCCGTCCCGTTGCCAGATTCACCACCCGGATCCGCGCCCGGTCGTCCACGAAGGCGATGTGGCTCCCGTCCGGGGACCACTCCGGGTTCCACGCCATCTTCGCGTCCTCGATGGCCATGGCGCGCGGCGCGCCGAGCCCGTCCGCGCTCCCCACCAGGAGGCGGTAGCCGCTCCCCTCGTCCGAGAACCACGCCACCCGCTGCCCGTCGGGCGACCACACCGGCGCGCGGTCGGCGGCGCCCGAGGAGCGCGTCAGGTTGCGGGCGTCGCCCTTCTCCACCGGGACGGTGAAGATCTCCCCGCGCGACTCGAAGAGCGCCCGCCGCCCCGTGGGTCCCAGGGAGGCGCTGGAGATGGAGCGGCTCACATCCGCCCAGCGGGGGGCGGCCCAGGGGAAGTCGCCGCGGACGGTCACCACCAGGCGCCGGGGCTCCCCCTGCGCCGGGTCGAGGAGCCAGAGGTAGCCGTCCTGCTCGAAGACGAGCGTCCCGCCGTGCCCGGCCAGCGTCTTCACGTCGGCGTCGCGGAAGCGCGTGAGCTGGCGGAGGGCCCGCGTGCGGGTGTCGTACGCCCAGACGTTGGTGGCCCAGTCCCGGTCGGAGAGGAAGTAGATGGTCTCCCCCATCCACACCGGGTCGATGTCCATGGTGCGCTCGTTCGGCAGGCGCGTCTCCGCCGCGTCGGCCACGCCGGTGATGGTGAGCGGCGTGTTCTGGCCGCCCCGGTAGCCGCGGAACTCGTCGTCCCAGCGGTCCACCCGGTCCACCACGATCTGCCCGCCGTCGGGGGAGAAGCTCCCCCGGAACCCCATGTAGGCGGGGAGCAGCTCGGCCGGGCCGCCCTCCGCCGGGATCGTCCAGAGCCGGGTGTACGGGGTGGGCGCCGAGACCCGGCCCGAGGCGAAGAGCACCCGCCGGCCGTCCGGGGTCCACCCGCGGGCGCTCTCGCCGGCGGGGCTCCAGGTGAGGCGGCGCGGGTCGCCCCCCTCCGCGGGCATCACGTACACCGCGGGGTTCCCGGAGCGGGTGGAGGTGAAGGCGATCCACCTCCCGTCCGGGGAGAAGTGCGGGTCGCTCTCCACGGCCGGGGTGCTGGTCAGGCGGCGCGCCTCCCCGCCGCCGCGGCCCACGATCCAGAGGTCCCCACCGTAGGCGAAGGCCACCTGGGTGTCGCTGAGGGTGGGCTCGCGCAGGAGGCGCGTCCCCTGCGCGGCGAGCGGCTGCGCCGCGGCGAGACAGAGGCCCGCGCAGATCCAGCGCGCCGGGGCGGAGAGAGCACGGGTGAGTCGCATTCGGAGCGGGGGCTGCGGGGAAAGGGCTCCGTCCACGGAAACGGGCGGCGGTGGTCCTCCATCTTACAGCGGGGCGCACGACGGGGAAACCGTCCGCAGCGCATGGAAGCGGCTCTTGTAGTTCCGGGTCCCGGGCCGTACACTGGCACCGTCCTCCCGCCCCCCGCTCGCACGGGGCGTTCGCCCGCCCGCTGCACCGGAGGTCCCATGAAGACGTGCCCCTACTGCGCGGAGCAGATCCAGGATGCGGCTGTCAAGTGCCGCTACTGCGGCGAGTTCCTCGATGGACGCCCCACGCCGGCGCCGTACGCGGCGGTGGTCCCGGCGTACTGGGGCTATGAATACCGGTCCCGGTGGGAGATCTTCGGCTGGCCCCTCCTGCACGTCGCGCAGGGAGTCGATCCGGTGACCCACCGCCCGCGTGTGGCCCGGGGGGTCATCGCAATCGGCAACATCGCCGTCGGCGTGTTCGCGGCGGGCGGGATCGCCATGGGAGGAGTCACCCTCGGCGGCATCAGCCTCGGACTTCTCGCCTTCGGTGGGATCGCGGTGGGAGCCGTGGCCCTGGGCGGGATGGCGCTGGGGCTCTACCTCGCCATCGGCGGCATGGCGGCCTCCCTCCAGTACGCCGTCGGCGGGCTGGCGCTCGCGCCGTACTCCCTCGGTCCGGGCGGGACCGATCCCGAGCTGGTCCGGATGCTGGAGCGGTGCTCGTCCGGTGGCGCCTCCGCGGTCGAATGCCTGCTGGATCCCCTGCGGGGGAGCCCGGAATAGCCCGCTCCCTGGGGGTGCGCCCATGCGCCGCCGGGCGCGCAAACGCGAGGGGCCGGAGATCGTCTCCGGCCCCTCGCGGCGTCGTGTTCACCCCTCCCGGCTACGCGGTCCGGCGCTGCACCTGCCGCCACCCGGAGAGCTCCGGGAGCGGGGCGTCCATCGGGACCAGCCCGAGGGCGGCCAGCAGGGGGGTGAGCCGGGCGCGAAGGCTCGGTCGCTCGGTGCTCTCGCGGGAGGTCGTGCTCCCGTTCGGGGGCCTGGTGGTCATATCCGTCTCCTTGGGGGGTTGGTATCGGTTCCTCTCCCGAGCTCTACGGTACCCGCACGTCGCGAGTTTCACCCCGGTCCCCCATGGAGCTTCCGGAGCGCCGAAAACGGAACGAGGCCCCATGCTGCTTCGCGCGGGGCCTCGACCTGTAGGGAAGGGGAGGGGTTCTACCGGGGTGGGGCGCCCGTCCCCGTCGCCGCGGGCGCGGGCACCTGCGTCATCCTGTACGGCTGCCACCGCTCCCGCGCCGGGATCAGCGCCCCGATGGCCGCCCCGATCCCTCCCCCGATCAGCCCCACTCCGATCCCGCCCAGCGCCGCCGACTGCTCGATGGTAGTCGGGAGGTTCTTGGAAGCCAGAGCGCCCGAGATCACCCCCATCCCGAACCCGAGGAACGCCCCCCAGGAGCTCCCCTTCCAGGTGCGGTACCTCCGGTTGGTCCCCCGGCTCACCTCCACCGCGTCCACGAACTCCAGGCGCATCCAGGTCTGGGCCTCGGGGTCGCGGGAGGCGACGTGCACCCACTCCGAGTCCACCGAGACCACCGTCCCGGTGAGCTGTTCCGGCTGAAGGCCGGGCGCGGTGATGCGGACACGGGCTCCGGGCTGGAACGCGGCGGCCGGACGCTCCTGCGCGGCGAGCGCCCCGTAGGGGGCCAGCAGGAGGAGGGCGGAAAGGAGAACACGGTGCTTCATCAGGTACTCCGGTAGAGCGGGGGAACGGTTCTCGGGAGCTGCGAGCGCGGGCCGCGGGAGGGAACCGGACGTACAGCCTGGTAAAAGTTATGGTTTTCGCGCCCAGCGTCAATCCTCGTGCGGGTTTATACACCGGCGGCCACGCTGGTCCGGCTTGATCGCGGATGCCGCGGGCGGTACTATGTCCCGCCGGCGCGCCCGGTGCCGCGGCTCCCTGGATCCCCGATCCGAGCGAATGACGGACGAAGCTCCCTCCGGCGAGGAACTGCGCGGCATGCGGGCGGTGGACCCCTCCGAGGTAGAGCCGCCGGGGGGGTGCGCCTGCGGCGTGGTCGGCTGCATGACCCTGATGGTGGCGCTCTGCGCCGTCCTGCTGGCGGTCGTGATCTATATGGCACTCGCGCGCCCCGGACTGACACCCGGCGCCCCCTGAGCGGGGCGGTCGAACGGAGGCACCCGGCGCCCGGCCGGGACAGGCCAGGTGGCACAGGGAACCCGCCACCACTCGCAACCACCCGCTGGGACACGATCCGGTGATTTTCCGGTCTGAACGGGCCAGAAGGTCCGTGGACCGGAGCACGCCCGCAACGAAAAGCTCGCCTCCCATCCCCGGCTCCGCCCCCTCGCCCCCGGCCACGCTCCCGCGAAGACCACAGCCCTGGGACGCACCTTCCACGCCAACTTTGTAGAATCCCTCCGGACGGTGCCAGGGATACCATCTCCCCCGTGTCCACTCTGTCCACTTTCATCCACGGGGGAGCCATGTCGTTCGCGTCCGCGGTACGCGGAGCCTGCACGCTCCGCGCGTTTCATCTGGTCGTCCGGTGGGAGCGGCTGTGAGGTCCCGGCGCAAGAGCCCGGAACCCGCCGCGCCAGCGGGTACCCGTGGGCGCGACCGTCCGTCCCCACCCCCTCCCGGCATCCTGTACGGGCCGGGGGAGAACCTGCCGGGCGTCGTCATCCTGGACGAGATCAGGAGCCCCACCGGGATCCTGCTCTGGCAGGCCGCCCGCGACGCCGTTCTCTGGGCGAGCGTTCCACCCGGTCGGCGCGGGGAGCTCTTCGCCCGCGGCGCGCTCTCCGGAAGGCTGGCCCGTCTCCCCGCGGGGACGGCCGAAGCGGCGCCGGAGGGAGGCCTTCGCCAGCTCACCTGGCTCCTCCTCCAGGATCCGGGATCCGCCGCCCCGCAGGAAGTCGCCGCGGCGTGCAAGGAGGTCGCGGAGTGGGCCGAGCGGCGGGGGGCGCTCGGGGTGGCGCTGGCGTTCTACCAGGCGGCGGCGCTCGTCGATCCCGAAGACCCCGTGTCCGCGCTGAGGACCGGGCTGGCCGCCTCGCGACGGGGGGAGGGCGCCCGGGCGGAGGCGTGGCTGCGGAGGACGATCGTGCTGGCGCACCGGAGACGGCACGGAGCGGCCTACGCGCACGCAAACCTGGAGCTGGGGAACCTGTACGTGAGCCGAGGCGAGCCGCTCCACGCCCGCCGCTTCTTCCTGTACGCCGTGCGCCATGCGCGGCGCCGCGGACTGCGGGACATCCGCGCGCAGGCGCTGCACGGCCTGTTCGACCTCGCGCACTCGGGGGCCATCGCCGACGATCCCGACCCGTTCGGGCGCGAGGCGCTCTGGTTCCACAGCGCGGCGCACCCCCGCGTCCCGGAGCTGTTCCGGGCCTGGGTCCGGCTCAGGTTCAGGAAGGATCCGCCCGTCCCGGTGCTCACCGCACCCACGGGTGCGCTCCACTGCCGGGGGCCGGCCCCGGCCCGCGCGCTCCTCTTCGCCATCCTGGCGCGGGAGGCCGCGGGAGCGGGCGCGAGCGAGCAGTACGAATGGGCGTGGGATCGTGCCTGGGCGCTCCTGGTGCAACGTGCCGGCCGGCACGGCGACACGGGACACGTGCCCGCGCTCCTGGAGCTGGCGCACGCCGCCGCGGAGGCGGGGGAGTGGAGCCGCGCGGAGTACATGGGGCAGCGCGCGCTCGATGCGGCGATCTCCGGCCGGGACGAGGAGCGGGAGCGCGAGGTGGAACGGTTCCTCACCTCGCTGTGGAGCCGGAGCGGGCGGATGGACTGGCTCGGGAGGCCGCACGGACCTCCGCCCCGGAGGTGACCGCTCGGCACCCGATCAGGGAAGGCTGAGACGGATCCGGTGCGGGCTGACCTCGTAGCGCAGCGTCCTTCCCCCGAGGGGCTCCCCGTCCACGTTGACGCTGAGCTCCTCGCTCGACTCCACCCGCAGCTCCCGTACCTGCTTGTAGACCACCGCGGGGTGGCCCAGGTGCCGCCCCGCGCGCAGGTCCGGGAGCAGCCCGAGGAGGTCCCGGCGGGGAAGCTCCTTGACGATGCAGACGTCCAGGAGCCCGTCGCTCGGGTCGGCCCGCGGAGTCAGCCAGTTCCCGCCTCCCGTCCTCCCGGAGTTCCCCACCGCGAAGATCAGGAACGGGCCGTCGTAGAGGAGCTCCGAGTCCGAGAAGCGCGCCGAGGACACCTCCAGCGAGACGAACTTCCGCACCCCGGTGATGAAGTAGGCCACGGGTCCCAGGATCCGCTTCACCTCGTCCGACGCCTCCTCGGTCGCCTCGGCCCCGAACCCCCCGGTGGACACGTTCAGGAAGCACTCCCCGTTGAGCAGCCCAACGTCGATCCTCCGGGGCTTCCCCACCACCGCCGCTGCGACTGCGGTGTGGATGTCACTCGGGATCTCCAGCGCCCCTGCGAGGTCGTTCGCCGTCCCCAGCGGGACGATCCCCAGCCTCGGTGCCTCCGGCGCGGCTCCGGTCCCTCCGCTCCCGGCCCACTCCACAAGGTAGTCGTGGATCCCGCTCCCCACCTCGTTCACCGTACCGTCCCCTCCCGCGGCGATCACCAGCTCCGTCCCCTCCCGCGCCGCTTAGCGTGCGAAGCGGCGCG
>DATAAL010000761.1:0-1883 GCA_036260145.1 Longimicrobiaceae bacterium
CGTAGCCTACGGGCGGGGGGAGAGCGGCCAGGTAGAGCGGTGCGGGGGGTGGGGGATGATGGTGGGAGACGAGGGGAGCGGGTACGCCCTGGGCCGCGGCGGTCTGGCCGCCGCCCTCCGTGCCGCGGACGGCCGCGGGCCGGAGACGCGCCTCCTCCCCCTCTTCCTGGAGCTGCTGGAGATCGACACTCCCCGGGCGATCCCCCCCTGGGTGGGGCGCTCCGCCAAGGCCGAGGTGGCCGCGCTCGCCCGGCACGTGGTCCGGGCCGCCGAAGCCGGCGACGCTGTCGCCCGGAGCGTGCTGGAGACCGAGGCGCGCGAGCTGGCGCTGCACGCCGTAGCCCTCCGGCACCGGCTGGCTCCCTGGTCCGGGGAGGTCACGGTGGTCTTCTACGGCGGAGTGCTGCGGACCGCGATCTACGCCGGGATGGTTACCCGGGCGCTGGAGACCGGGGAGGGCGGGTTCCTCGTCCGCACCCCGGTGGCCGACGCCGTCACGGGGGCGCTGCGATACGCCCGCGCGCCGGCGGACGCCTGATGGTCCCGCCCTCCATGGCCCGGTCGTCGGCCCCTCCTCCTCCTCGCGCGGGGAGGGGTGGTTCTCCGTGCTCACCCTCACCCGTGTGGTCCATGCCCAGGCTCCATGCCCTCGTCGCGCTCGCCCTCGCCTCCCTGGCCGCCTGCGCCGTGAACCCCCGCCCGGGGACCCCCGTCGCCACCTACGACCTCCTGATCCGCGGGGGGCGGATCGTGGACGGTACAGGGAGCCCCTGGTACCGTGGCGACGTCGCCATCCGGGGGGACCGGATCGCCGCCGTGGGAAATCTCTCCGGCGCGCGGGCGCGGGACACCCTCGACGCCACCGGGCTGGTGGTGGCTCCGGGGTTCATTGACATGCTGGGGCACTCCGAGTACCCGCTCCTCCGCGACAGCCGGGCCATCTCCAAGATCACGCAGGGGATCACCTCCGAGATCACGGGAGAGGTGACCAGCGTCGTCCCCGTCAACGAGAACACCCTGCGCGAGCTGAGCCCCGCCGTCCGCGAGAGGGTCACGTGGAGGGACCTGGATGGGTACTTCCGTGCCCTGGAGGCGGCACGCCCGGCCATCAACCTGGGGACCTACGTCACCGTGGGCTCGGTGCGGCGGTACGTGATGGGGGACGCGGACCGGGCTCCCACCGCGCAGGAGCTGGAGCGGATGAAGGAGCTGGTGGCCGAGGCCATGCGCCAGGGGGCGATGGGGCTCTCCACCGGGCTGATCTACGCCCCCGCCTCCTTCGCCACCACGGAGGAGGTGACGGAGCTGGCGCGGGTGGCCGCGGCGTACGGCGGGGGGTACGCCTCGCACATCCGCTCGGAGGGGGACCGGCTGCTGGAAGCCATCGAGGAGACCATACGCATCGGGGAGGGGGCGGGGACCTGGGTGCAGATCCACCACCTCAAGGCGTCGGGAAGACCCAACTGGGGGAAGATGCGGCAGGCGGTCGCCGCCATCGAGGCGGCGCGGGCGCGGGGGGTGGACGTCTCCGCCGACCAGTACCCGTACCCCGCCTCCGGGACCGGGCTGGACGCCATCATCCCCAACTGGGCGCACGCCGGGGGGACGGACTCGCTCCTGGCCCGCCTGCGCGACCCGGCGACCCGCACCCGCATCCGCGCGGAGCTGACGGAGGGCGGGACCGACTGGCGGATCGGCGCCTCCAGCGGCGGGCCCGGCGGGGTGATGATCGCGGGCGTGGGCGTGGACTCGCTGAAGAAGTACGAGGGGATGCGCCTGGACGAGGTGGCGCGGGCGCGCGGCCAGGAGGTGGCGGACGCCCTCTTCGACATCCTCCTCGCCGACCGGGCCGGTACCTCGGCGATCTACTTCTCCATGTCGGA
>DATAAL010000762.1:0-5232 GCA_036260145.1 Longimicrobiaceae bacterium
GCGGCGCTGCAGGAGCAGGGGCGGCGCTGGGGGGTGACGATGAGCACGCTGGTGCAGGGGGCGTGGGCGCTGCTGCTGGCGCGCTACGCGGGGGAGGAGGAGGTGGTCTTCGGGGCGACGGTGGCAGGGCGGCCGGCGGAGCTGGGGGGGGTGGAGGAGATGGTGGGGCTGTTCATCAACACGCTGCCGGTGCGGGTGCGGGTGGAGGAGGAGGCGGAGCTGGAGAGCTGGCTGGGGAGGCTGCAGGAGGAGCAGGCGCGGGCGCGGGAGTACGAGTATGCGCCGCTGGCGGAGGTGCAGAAGTGGAGCGAGGTACCGGCGGGGGAGCCACTCTTCGAGAGCCTGGTGGCGTTCGAGAACTACCTGACGGACCAGGGGCTGGGAGAGGGGCTCCGCGGGCTGCGTGTGCGGAGCGATCTGATCGTCGAGGAGGACGGCTTCCCGCTGGTCCTGACGGCGGCCGTGGAGACGCAGCTTATCGTCCATCTGCGCCACGACCGCGGCCGTGTGGATGGGGAGACGGCGGAGCGGCTGACCGGACAGCTGGAGGTGGTGCTGGAGGCACTCGTCCGGCACCCGGAGCGCCGGGTCGGGGAGCTGTCGCTGCTGCGTGAGGCAGAGCGGGTGCAGGTCCTGGAGAGAGGGCGTGGAGAGGCGCTGCTCTTCCCGCGGGAGGCGCTGGTTCACGAGGTCATCGCCCAGCGCGCCGCAGGATGGCCGGATGTGCCCGCCGTGGCGTGCGGAGGGCGGACCCTCACCTATCGCGAGATGGGTGAGCGGGCCGGGCGACTGGCGGCGCGGCTCCGGCGGAGCGGGGTCGGCCCGGAGACGCCGGTGGCGATCTTCCTGGACCGCTCCGAGAAGCTGGCCATCTCCATCCTCGGCGTGCTCGAGGCCGGAGGCGCGTTCGTCCCGCTAGACCCCGAGTATCCGGCGGAGCGCCTGGAGTACATGCTCCGTGACAGCGGTGCCCGGGTCGTCCTCACCCGCACCGGACTGGCAGGCGCGCTCCCCGGGAGTGCGCCGGAGGTGGTCTGCGTGGACGCGGAGGTGGAGCCGGTGCACTCCTCCCCGCCGCCAGCTACCGGGTCGGACACTCTGGCGTACCTGGTCTACACCTCGGGCTCCACCGGGCGTCCCAAGGCGGCCATGGTCTCGCACCGCTCCCTGCTCTGCTACGCGGAAGCGATGCGCGGGCGCATAGGACTCGACGCCGCCGACCGCGTGTTGCAGTTCGCCTCGCCGGCTTTCGACGTCCTCGTCGAGGAGCTCTTCCCCGCCTGGCTCAGCGGCGCCTGCGTGGTCTTTCCCCCGCGCGACCTGCTCGGTTCCCCGCGCGAGCTGCAGCGCGTGCTCGCCGAGGAGCGCATCACGGTCGTAGAGCTGCCGACGGCCTTCTGGCACGAGTGGGTGCGCACGCTGGTGGAGGAGGGTCGCGCGCTCCCGGAGAGCCTGCGCCTTCTCCTGCTCGGCGGCGAGCGAGTAATCGGCGACCGGCTGGCGTGGTGGGCCGGGCTCGGCGTGCCACTGCTGCACGTCTTCGGGCTCACGGAGACGACCGTCACCACGACCACGCTCCTCCTGGACAGGGGCGACGACGGCGCCCGGTGGAGCAACCTCCCGATCGGGGCGCCGCTCGCCAACGCGGAGGTCTGCGTGCTCGACGCGCAGCAGCAGCCGGTACCGGTGGGGGTGCCTGGGGAGCTGTACGTCGGCGGGGAGGCGGTGGCACGCGGCTACCGGGCGCGCCCGGAGCTGACGGCGGCGCGCTACCTGCCGCACCCCTTCGCTTCGGCGGCCGGGGCACGGATGTACCGGACGGGAGACCGCGTGCGCTGGCTGGGGGACGGGGTGCTGGAGTTCCTGGGACGGATCGACCAGCAGGTGAAGGTACGGGGATACCGGATCGAGCCGGCGGAGGTGGAGGCCGTCCTGGTGGCGCACCCCGCGGTACGCGAGGCTGTGGTGACGGTGCGGGAGGACACTCCCGGGAGTCGTCGGCTGGTCGGCTATGTCGTCCCCGCCGGCGAGTCCGCGCCCCCGGCGGGAGAGCTCCGGGAGCACCTGGCAGCCGCGCTCCCGGCGTACATGGTCCCCCCTACCTTCGTGGTACTGCCCGCGCTGCCGCTCACGAGGAACGGGAAGGTCGACCGGCGCGCGCTCCCCGCTCCCGACCCGGGGCGGCCGTCGGAGGGACCCGCGTACCAGGCGCCGCGCACCGCGGCGGAGGAGGCGCTGGCGAGGATCTGGGCGGAGGTGCTGGGCCTGGAGCGGGCGGGGGTGGACGACAACTTCTTCGAGCTGGGCGGCGACTCCATCCTCTCGATCCAGGTGGTCTCCCGCGCACGGGGGGCCGGGCTGCGCCTCACTCCCCGCCAGATCTTCGAGTACCCCACCGTCGCGGCGCTCGCGCGGCACGCGGACGGAGCCGAGCCGGTCTCCGCAGCGGAGGAACCGGTCGCGGGTCCGGCGCCGCTGACGCCGATCCAGTGCTGGTTCTTCGAGCAGGAGATCCCGGAGCGCCACCACTGGAACATGCCGCTCCTCCTCCGGGTCCGGCGCCGCCTGGACGCCGCGACGCTGGAGCGTGCCCTGGCGGGAGTGCTGGAACGCCACGACGTGCTGCGGCTGCGCTTCGAGCGCGGAGCGGACGGGAGGTGGGCCCAGGCGCGCGCGGAGCCCGGCGGTCCGGTGCCCTTCCAGGTGGTGGACCTCTCCGCCCTCCCGGAGACCGAGCAGAGCGCGGCGGTGGAGGAGCGCTCCGCGGGTCTGCAGCGCACACTCGACCTGGGACGGGCACCGCTGCTGCGGGCTGCGTACTTCGACCTGGGGGCCGGGCGGGACCCGCGGCTCCTGCTGGTGGCGCACCACCTGGTGGTGGACGGGGTCTCCTGGCGAGTGATCCTGGAGGAGCTCGAAGCCGCGCTCGGGCCGATCGGCCGGAGAGATCCTGGCACGGAGAGCACCCCGTTCCTCACCTGGGCGGGACGGCTCGCACGGCACACGCGCGAGGGGGGCTTCGACGCGGAGCTGCCGTACTGGTCGGCGGCAGTCAGGGGACGGGTCGGACCCCTCCCGGTGGACTTCCCCAGAGGCGGGAGCGGGGAGAGGACCGCCCGAATGGTCTCCGTCTCCCTGTCGGCGGAGGAAACGAGAGCCCTGTTGCAGGAGGTTCCGGCCGCGTACCGGACGCAGGTCAACGACGTGCTGCTCTGCGCCCTGGCGAGCGCGCTCGCGCCGTGGACCGGAGAGGACCGGGTGCTCGTGGAGGTGGAGGGCCACGGGCGGGAAGAGCTGTTCCCCGGAGTGGATCTGACCCGGACCGTCGGGTGGTTCACCACGCTCTTCCCGGTGCTGCTGGAGCTGCGGGGGCTCCAGGGTCCAGGGGAGCGGCTGAAGGCGGTGAAGGAGCAGTTGCGCGCGGTTCCAGGGCGGGGGATCGGCTACGGGGCGCTGCGCTACCTGGGGAGCGACGCGGCGAGGGCGGCGCTGGCGGCGCAGCCACGGGGGGAGGTGCGCTTCGAATACCTGGGGCGGCTCGACGCCAGCGTCCCCGAGGGGGCTCTCTTCCGGCTCGCTCCGGAGTCGCCGGGGCCCCGTACCGGCGCCGGGGGGGAGAGGAGCCATCGGCTGGTGGTGAGCGGGAGCGTCCTCGACGGGGTGCTGCAGATCCGCCTGGAGTACGGCGAGGAGGTGCATCGGCGGGAGACGGCGGAGTTCCTGGCGCAGCGATATCTGTCGGAGCTGCGGGGGCTGATCGGGCACTGCGCGTCGGAGGAGGCGGGGGGGTACACGCCGAGCGACTTCCCGCTGGCGGGGCTGGACCAGGAGACGCTGGACGAGCTGCTGGGGAGCGAGCGTGGGATCGAGGACGTGTTTCCCCTGACGTCCATGCAGGAGGGGATGCTCTTCCACACCCTCCTGGAGCCCGGGCACGGCGTCTACGTCGGCCAGGTGTGCTACGAGGTGCGAGGGAGGATCGACGCGGATGCATTCCGGCACGCCTGGCAGGGGGTCCTCGACCGCCATGCCGCGCTCCGCGCGGCATTCCCCTCCGTGCCGGGAGGAGGCGTCCCGGTGCAGGTGGTGCGCAGGCGCGTGGCGCTCCCCTTCCTGCAGCAGGACTGGCGCGGCTGCCTCGCGTCCGGGCGGGAAGCGGCGCTGGAGGCGTACCTGCGGGAGGATCGGACGCGCGGCTTCGATCCCTCCGTCGCTCCGCTGCTGCGCGTGGCGCTCTTCCGGACCGGCGAGGCCTCGCACTACCTGGTGTGGAGCTTCCACCAGATGGTGCTGGACGGATGGAGCCTCCCGCTGGTCTTCCGCGACCTGGCGGCGCTCTACGACGCCTCCCTCCGCGGCGAGGAGCCCCGTCTCCCGAGGTTCGCCCCGTTCCGGGAGTACGTCGGCTGGCTGCGACGTCAGGACCCGGTCCGCGCGGAGTGCTACTGGAAGGAGCTCCTGGCCGGCTTCACCGGCCCCACCCCGCTCCCCCTGGACGGCACGGGCGCGGGTGAGCACCCCGGGATCGAGGTGGCCGAGCTGCACCTCTCCCGTGAGGCCTCCGATTCGCTCCAGGCCCTGGTCCGGCGCCACGGGCTGACGGTGAACACGCTCCTGCAGGGTGCCTGGGCGCTCCTGCTCTCCCGCTACGGCGCGGAGGAGGACGTGGTCTTCGGAACCACGGTGTCAGGGCGCCCTGCCGAGCTGGACGGAGTGGACGGAACGGTGGGTCTGTTCATCAACACCCTACCGGTACGGATCCGGGTCTCCGCATCGGCCCCGCTCCTCCCGTGGCTGCACGAGCTGCAGGCGCAGAACGCGACGCTGCGGGAGTACGAATACACGCCGCTGGTGCAGGTGCAGGGGTGGAGCGAGGTGCCCCGGGGAACGCCGCTCTTCGAGAGCATCACCGTTTTCGAGAACTACCCCGCGGACCTCGGCCCGCAGCGGACGGAGTGGGAGCTGGAGGCGAAGCACCGGGCGGCGCGGGAGCAGGGGAGCTTCCCGATCACCGTGGTGGCGGAGCTGCGGACGGAGCTGGTGCTGGGGGTACGCTACGAGCGGAGCCGGATCGACGCGGAAGGGGCCCAGCGGATGGGGGGGCACCTGGAGGCGGTGCTGGAGACCATGGCCGCCGACCCCCACCGCCGCCTCTCCCAGCTCTCCCTCCTCCGCCCCGCCGAGCGCCTCCACCTCCTGCGCGCCGGGCACGGCCCCCATGCCCCTCTCTCC
>DATAAL010000763.1:0-1758 GCA_036260145.1 Longimicrobiaceae bacterium
GGGGGTGGAGAACCTGGCGTACCTGATCTACACCTCCGGCTCCACCGGCACCCCCAAGGGCGTCATGATCCCCCACGCCGGCGCGGGTGCCTTTCTCCACTGGGCGCAGGGGGTCTTCTCCGGGTGCCTCTCGGGCACGCTGGCGTCGACCTCGGTGTGCTTCGACCTGTCGGTCTTCGAGATCTTCGTCCCGCTCTCGGTGGGCGGCACCGTCGTCCTCGCCGAGAACGCGCTCCACCTCCCCCACCTTCCCGGGAAGGAGTCCGTCGCGCTGCTGAACACGGTCCCCTCGGCGGCCGCCGAGCTGGTGCGCACAGGGGGGATCCCCGCTTCGGTGCGGGTGGTGAACCTGGCGGGCGAGGCGCTCCCCCGCGTGCTGGTGGAGCGCCTCTACGACGCGGGGGTGGAGGAGGTCTACAACCTCTACGGCCCCTCCGAGACGACCACCTACTCCACCTACGTGCGGGTGATGCGCGGGGACGGCCGCGCACCGTCCATCGGGCGGCCGATCGCCAACACGCACGTCTACGTGCTGGACCGGGCGATGCAGCCGGTGCCGGTCGGCGTGCCCGGCGAGCTCTTCATCGGCGGCGCCGGGGTCGCACGCGGCTATTTCGACCGGCCCGCGCTGACCGCCGAGCGCTTCCTCCCGGATCCCTTCTCCGGGGAGCCGGGGGCGCGCCTCTACCGCACCGGCGACCGCGCCCGCTGGCTGGCCGAGGGCACCCTGGAGTTCCTGGGTAGGATCGACCAGCAGGTCAAGATCCGCGGCTTCCGCATCGAGCCGGGGGAGATCGAGGCCGCCCTGCGCACCCACCCCCAGGTGCGCGAGGCCGTGGTCCTGGCGCGGGAGGACGCCCCGGGAGAGCGGCGCCTGGTGGGCTACGTGGTCCTGCAGGGTCCCCTCCCCGCGACCGAGCTGCGCGAGCACCTGCGCGGGCATCTGCCGGAGTACATGGTGCCGGGTGCCTTCGTGCTCCTGGACGCCCTCCCCCTCACCCCCAACGGCAAGCTGGACCGCCGGGCACTTCCCACGCCCGGCAGGATGGAGGAGGAGACCTACGTGGCGCCCCGCACGCCCCTGGAGGAGGTGCTCGCCGGCATCTGGGTGGACGTGCTCGGGCTGGAGCGCGTGGGGGTCCACGAGAGCTTCTTTCAGCTCGGGGGGCACTCCCTGCTGGCCACGCGCATCCTCTACCGGGTGCGCAACGCCCTGCACGTGGAGCTGCCGGTGCGTGCCCTCTTCGAGGCTCCCACCGTCGCCGAGCTGGCGCGCCACGTCGAGTCCCTCCTCCAGGCCGGGGTGCGCCCCGTCCTGCCCCCCCTCGTCCCCCTGCCCCGCCAGGAGCCCCTCCCTCTCTCCTTCGCCCAGCAGCGCCTCTGGTTCCTCGCCCAGCTTCAGCCGGAGTCGGCGGCCTACAACGTCCCGTCCGCCCTCCGCCTGGAGGGGCGGCTCGACGCCGCAGCGCTGGAGGCGACGTTGCGGGAGGTTGTCCAGCGCCACGAGGCGCTGCGGACCTCGTTCGCAGTCCGGTCCGGGCGGCCGGTCCAGGTCATCGCCTCTGAGGGCCGGCTGTCCCTGCCCATCGTGGACCTGACCGGTCTGGAGCCGGAAAGACGGGAGGCGTGGCTGCGGACCCTGGCCGCGGCCGAGGCCGTGCGGCCCTTCGATCTGCGGCGCTCGCCGCTGCTGCGCGCCCTGCTGATCCGGCTGGCGGGCGAGGACCACGCTCTGTTGCTGACCCACCACCACATCGC
>DATAAL010000764.1:0-1801 GCA_036260145.1 Longimicrobiaceae bacterium
TCCGAACGGGAACCGCTACGTGGGCTTCGACGTGTACTTCGCCATCTACGGGACGACGCGGCTGGTGGTGGTGGCGAACAATCCGACGCCGGGGACATGGACGGCGGAGGTGAAGGCGCTGACGCCGCTGGGCAACGAGGCGGGGAACTTCCTAGCGTTCCCGGACCGGGTGCACGAGAAGATCACCGCCTTCTTCTTCGACCCGCCGGCGATCGCCGACATCGCCGGGCACCCTGCCAGGGGCGCCATCGAGTTCGCGCTGGCGAATGGCTTCATGGGGCTGTGCGGGACCGGGACCTTCTGCCCGGACCAGCCGGTCACGCGGGCCCAGTTCGCCCGGGGGTACACGCAGTTCGGGGCGATCCGGCAGTCGCTCCCGCTGGGCGGCGGCTCCACCTTCGGAGACGTCTCCGCGGCGGACAAGCCCTTCGTGGAGGCGGTGGCGGCTCGCGGAGCGGCGCTGCGCGACCTGGGCTTCCGCTACAACGGAGTGATGGAGGGAGGCGGCACGTCCTGGTATCCGAACGGCGGGATCATCCGCCAGCACCTCGCCAAGATGCTGGTGCGGGGGGTAGGCGGCGAGCAGGCGGCGCTGGACCACACGGGCGACGTCACCTACCTGTACAACGGTCAGCGATACGTGATCGCCGACCAGGACCAGATCGATCCGGTGCTGCGTGGCTACGTACAGGTGGCGATCAACTCGAACATGTTCAACGTGTTCGCCGAGGTGGTGCAGGGGCCGTACGACCTGCAGCCCACCCTGAAGTTCTACTTCAGGCCCAACGCCAACCTGACCCGGGCGGATGCGGCGGTGGCAATCTCTCGCTATCATACGCAGTACTTCGCTCGCTAGCAGGCAGCGCAAGCTGACGGATCGCGGGCGGGGCGCCAGCCTCGCCCGCGATCCGTCGTAAAGGGAGGCACCTCATGGATTCTCGCCCCTCTTTGGTCTGCCCCGCCGGTCCGGACCGGCGCCCCGCCCGCGCGCGGAGCGCCGCGTCCCGGGCCGGCTTCACGCTGCTGGAAGCGATGGTGGCGCTGGCGATCCTGGGAACCGGCGTGGCAGCGGTGCTGGGGCTGCTGGCCAGCGGCGTCTCAGTGACGCAGCGGACCCAGACGCGGGTACTGGTCACCGAGCTGGCCCAGGAGCGCCTGGAATCGCTGCTGCTGGGGGAGCCGGACGGAGCGGGAGATGGGGAGGCGCAGGGTCGCTACGAGGAGCCGTACGGAGCGTTCCGCTGGCGGACGCGGGTCGCGCCGGGGCGGGTCCCGGGGACGCGGCTGGTGGAGGTGAGCGTCGCCGGGGAGGGGGACTCCGTCCACCTGGCCACGCTGAGGTTCCGGTGAGGCGCGCCGCCCCGGAGGGAGGGTTCACGCTGATCGAGCTGGTGGTCGCGCTGGCGCTGACCGGCCTGGCGATGTCGCTGGTGGCGGGGAGCCTGTGGTCGGCCGTGGAGGTGCGCGCCCGCCAGGCGGAGACCGCCGAGGCGGAGCACCGCGCGCGGGTGACGCGGGAGTTCCTCCGCGAGACCGTCCGCGGCCTGGCGACCGAGCGCGCGGGGAGGGGAGATCTGGTGGTGCTCCGGCCCGAGCCGGCCGTGGGAGGCGTGCCCTCCGCCCGGCTGGTGCTCTCCACGCGGGGTGGGGCGATCTTCGGCTGGGACGCGGGGCTCAAGGCGGTGGAGCTGCTGGTGGACCGGGACCCGGCCACCCCGCAGGTCGGGCTGGTCGCGCGGGTCTTCCGCCTGGTGCCCGGGGGCGCCGCCGAGGACACGCTCTCGCTCCTCCCGCACGCTGC
>DATAAL010000765.1:0-3729 GCA_036260145.1 Longimicrobiaceae bacterium
GGTGAGTCTCCCCCGCCGAAGCTTTGAGGGGTACCGCGGAAACGGCCAACCACCTCCCCGCCCTGGCGCGACGGGGCAGCCGGGGCCAGATTGTCGATCTGCTCCTCATCCCATAGCCGGACGGTCCAGCCCCGCTCCTCCTGCTGTCCCTCCGGCCGGTCCCATTCCCGCGAAATCGCCAGTCCCAAGGATGAGACCCCTCGCTTCCCTGCTGTGCGGCGTTCTCCTCTTCACCGGGTGCTCGGACCTGCTCTCGCCCTCGGACCGGGGGCTGTCGGATGCGCAGCTCCGCCGTTACCCGGTGGTGCCCATTCCCGCGCATCTCCGCCCGCGCTCCGGCGAGCTCCGGCTCACTCCGCAGACGCGGATCGTGCTCTCCGATCCGGGGAGCGCGGAGCTGCGCTCCATCGCAGCCCTCCTGGTCGAGCCGCTCCGCGCCGCCTCGGGGCTCCCGTTCCCGGTGTCGCCCGTGCCCGCCGCAGTCGCGGAGACCGACGCCATCGTCCTCCGGCTGGCGGCGGGCCTCGCCGGGACCAGCCCGGAGCGGTACCGGCTGTCGGTCACCAGGAGCCGTGCGGAGCTGACGGCCGCCACGCCTGCAGGGCTCTTCCGGGGGACCCAGACGCTCCGGCAGCTCCTGCCGGCGGCGGTGGAGGAGGGGGTGCGCGCGCGGAGCGTGTGGGGGGGCGGAGGGACGGGAGTCGCGGGCGCTCCGGGCGAATGGACGGTCCCCGCGGTGGAGATCGAGGACGCGCCCCGCTTCCCCTACCGGGGGATGCACCTGGACGTGAGCCGCCACTTCATGCCGGCGGAGTTCGTCAAGAAGTACATCGACCTCCTGGCGCTCTACAAGTTCAACCACTTCCACTGGCACCTGACGGACGACCAGGGGTGGCGCATCGAGATCCGCAAGTACCCGCGCCTCACCCAGGTGGGTGCCTGGCGGCGGGAAACGGTGCTGGGGGGTAACCTCTCCCCCTACGTGGGCGACGGGACGCCGCACGGCGGGTTCTACACCCAGGACCAGATCCGCGACATCGTGGCCTACGCCGCGGCCCGGCACGTCACCATCGTCCCCGAGATCGAGATGCCCGGCCACTCCAGGGCGGCGATCGCGGCGTACCCGGAGCTGTCGTGTCACGGACAGCCGGTAGAGGTGGCGACCACGTGGGGGATCTTCCTGGATGTCTACTGCCCCAAGGAGGAGACCTTCGCCTTCCTGGAGGACGTGCTCACCGAGGTGATGGCCCTCTTCCCCGGCGAGTACATCCACGTCGGTGGGGACGAGGTGCGCAAGGAGCAGTGGGCGAACAGCCCGATTGCCAGGGAGCTGATCGACCGGGAAGGGCTGGCCTGGGTGGACGGGCTGCAGAGCTACTTCATCCGGCGGATCGGCACCTTCCTCAACTCCCGCGGACGCAAGCTGATCGGCTGGGACGAGATCATGCAGGGGGGGATACCGCCCGGGGCCACGGTGATGTCCTGGCGCGGGGCGGATCCGGGGTACGAGGCGGCGCGGCGGGGGCACGACGTGATCATGGCCCCGCTCACCCACACCTACTTCGACCACTACCAGGCGGACCCCGGGGGCGAGCCGCTGGCCGCCGGGGGTCTCCTCACGCTGGAGAAGGTCTACGACTTCGACCCGGCGCCGCCCCGGCTGGGGGCGGCCGAGGCCGGGCGTATCCTTGGCGCGCAGGGGAACGTATGGACGGAGTACATGCCCACGCCGCGACAGGTGGAGTACATGGTCTTCCCGCGCCTCCTGGCACTCTCGGAAGCGGTATGGTCGCCGAGGGAGGCGCGCGGGTGGAAGGGGTTCCAGGCGCGGCTCCCCGCCCACACGGGGAGGCTGGACCGTCTGGGGGTCCGGTACCGGGTCCCGTGAAGGCGAGGCCGGAGGGGTGCCCCGGGGTCGCTGCCCACTACGGCGCTACGCGCGCGCGAAGCCGCGGCCCATTGACACCAGGGCGTACAGCAGGGCCCCACCCAGGATCAGTTTGATGGCGGCCGGGCCGAGGACAAAGAAGATCCCGAACAGCCCGATGAACGTCATCAGCCCCCCGGCCGTGGTGATGTAGCGCCTGCGCCAGCGCGCGTCGCGCAGCCAGGCCCCGGAGTGCCAGGCATCCTTCGCCTCCCGGAAGGAGAACTGGTCGTGGCCCTGGCTCCCGGCGGTCCTCCCCCGGATGCGGTGGGCGGAGGCGCGCCAGGCGTGCCGCAGTCCGGTGCGGCCGCGGCCCACCATGTCCTCCACATCCCGGTGGCTCATTGGCTCCCCGGCGTGGATGATCAGGTCGAGAACCCCTCCCATGAAGAGGAGGAAGCCCACGAACAGGATCCCGCCCGTTACCCCCAGCAGGACGCTCTGGTGCGCCTGCATCGCGGCCTCCAGCGCCTGCATCGGCGGGGTGGCGCCCAGCACCGACGCTACCAGGAGCACCACGGCCCAGACGATCCACGGGGTCAGCCGTCTCATCTCCGGCCTCCTTCCGGAGTGAAGGGTCTCACTCGGCGCCGGCCCACACGCTGTCTTCGGGGTGGTCGGGATCGTAGCGCACCGCGCCCGTATCCCCCACCGGGACGGCGTGCGCCTCGTCGGGCGGGAGGGTGCTGCTGTGCCCCTCGTGCACCTCTCCCCGGGAGTCCCGGTAACGGTAATGGACCTCCCACTGGCGCACCCGGTTGATGACGGTGCCGGTGGGGACGATGGCGAGCACGGTCCCGCGCGCCGCCGCCCCGGTGCGGTGCAGGCGGTACTCCTTCCACACTCCGCGGGCGCTGCGGAAGAAGAAGACGCCGCCGATCAGCCCGAAGACCCCTCCCAGGATCACCATCACCAGCGGCGCCTCCACCCGGCTCTCCCCCGCGAACCTGCTCTCCGAAGGCGCTCCGGGGAGGTACCACACGCTGAGCAGGCTCCCCGCGGGGAGCCGCTCCCACTCCTCCACTTCCACCGTCGCGGTGTCCTCCACCATCGTGCCAGCCGGGGTGGTGAACCGGTAGGCGACGCGATACTCGGTGCTGGCGGGCCCGTCGCGCGAGGCGCGCAGGATCGACCGGTCCACCACCACGGCCTCCGCCTCCCGGCTGGCGCGGCGGAACTCCCGCTCCGCGCGGAGCTCGCCTGCCCCCGCCAGGAGGATCAGGGAACCGACCAGGAACCAGGCGCTGCCGAACCAGAGGAGGACGGAGCGCCGTACCAGGGTGAACAGGGAGACCGTGTTCATGGTCCGACCTCCTCGCGACGTGGGATCGGGGTCCGGCGCAGGATGCTCCAGCCGCGCAGGAACACGAAGCCCCCCAGGAGGGTGAGGAGGCTGCCCAGCGCGGAGAAGATCAGCGCGAGGACGTAGTCGCGCCCCTCCCCCTCCACCCGGTGCACCCCCGGGTTGCGGGGGAGGTAGGTGACCTGCACCGGGCCCCGCTCGGTCAGCCGGTCCCAGGTGTCGGGATCGACTTCGGCCTCGTCCTTGAGGGTCCGGCCGTCCGGGGTGGTGAAGCGGTAGGTGAGGGAGTGCTCCGGACCGGAGTCGTCGGAGGAGGAGATGGTCTTGGTGAGCACCATCCCCGCAGTGGTGTGGCCGTCCCGGTCGAGCCGGTCGTGCCGGCTCCACGTCTGCACACCGGCGCCCACCCCGATGCACAGGAAGGGGAACCCGACGCCGAGCCAGATTCCACCGAACCAGAGCCAGAAGGTCTGTTCCGTGGGACCGAAGGAGCGCTTGC